>NZ_MCYD01000547.1:0-62427 GCF_002876325.1 Vibrio sp. 10N.261.52.A1 | reverse complement strand
GGGCCTATCCTACATAAGAAGTTACGCCGTTATCAATTCACTCGTATCGACACCTCCTGGCAGCTTGATGAAACTTACGTCAAGGTGAAAGGCAAATGGCATTATCTCTACCGAGCCATCAATAAACGTGGGGAAACCCTGGATTTCTTTTTCTCTCGTAAACGCAATAAAGAGGCGGCTTATCAATTCCTAAAACGCTGCTTACGCCGCTATAAAACGTCCTTTCACCCCCAAACATTGAATACTGATAAACATTCGTCTTATGGTAACGCCATTGCTCGCCTCACGAGTGAAGGCCGTTTACGGCAAGATGTAGAACATCGGCAAGTGAAATATCTCAACAATGGCATTTAATCTGACCACGCTCCGATTAAAAAGCTTATCTAAGCCACAGGTGGATTCAAGGTGCGAAAGCGGGCCTGGTCAACGATTCAAGGTTTTGAAGGGATCCGCATGTTGAATAAAGGCCAGTTTGATTTTTGGTTACGTCGCGATGAGCCAAAACTGAGGGTGCAGGAGAGATCCGCCTTCCTCAATGAACTCTTCAATATCTTTGGAATATACGCATGAAATGAAGTGCTCATATGGGCGCTTCAGACACATATTCCATTTTTGCAACAAGCCCCAATATACACCTGATAAGTGTCAGTGTATTTACAGTCTATAAATCATTAGTCGCTAATTCACATCACTTCTATTTAAGATGATGTAAGGAGATAGCCATGACAACTCAAACGATGCCAAGCGAGAAAAAAAAGGGCGGCTTCTTTGCCAACTTTAAATTCCCTTCTGCTTATACCATTCTATTTATTTTAATTGCATTCGTTGCTCTACTGACCTGGATTGTTCCAGCGGGTCAATATGACCGAGCAATGAATGAAGAATTAGGCCGAGAAGTGCCGGTAACCGGAACCTATCAAGCGGTTGAAGGTAACCCTCAAGGCGTGATTGACGTGCTGCTAGCGCCGATTGATGGCTTCTACGACCACAATAGCTATGAAGCTGCTGCAATCGACGTTTCACTGTTCATTCTGATCATTGGTGGCTTCTTAGGGCTCGTCACCAAGACTGGTGCAATTGATGCTGGTATCGAACGCGTCACCGCACGCCTCGAAGGGCGAGAAGAGTTGATGAGACCAATACTGATGGCACTGTTTGGCGCTGGCGGTACTGTCTATGGTATGGCGGAAGAATCACTCCCATTCTATACGCTTCTTGTACCTGTCATGATGGCGGCTCGCTTTGACCCTCTAGTGGCAGCTGCAACTGTACTTCTAGGCGCGGGCATAGGGGTGTTAGGTTCCACCATTAACCCATTCGCAACGGTTATCGCAGCAAACGCCTCTGGCATTCCATTTACTGACGGTATCGTACTACGTGTGGCAATGCTGATTATTGGTTGGGGCATCTGTGTCGCTTACGTCATGCGTTACGCAAGAATGGTGCAAGCAGACCCAAGCAAGTCGATTGTGTATGACAAGTACGAAGAAAACAAAGCGCACTTCCTTGGCAATTCAAGCGGAGAAAAACTGGAATTCACTGCGACTCGTAAACTGATTCTGACTATTTTTGGTGGCTCATTCGCGGTAATGATTTACGGCGTATCCGTTGCTGGATGGTGGATGGCAGAGATCTCTGCAATGTTCCTAGCGGCGACCATCATTGTTGGTATTGTGGCTCGCATGAGCGAAGAAGAGTTTACCTCAAGCTTCATTGACGGCGCACGTGACCTGCTCGGTGTAGCGCTAATCATAGGTATTGCACGTGGTATTGTGGTGGTGATGGACCGCGGTATGATCACCGATACGATTCTATTCTCTGCAGAGCAAATGGTCACCGGGCTCTCATCAGTTATCTTTATTAACGTGATGTTCTTCCTAGAGATTCTATTGTCATTCTTAGTGCCATCAACATCTGGCCTAGCGGTACTAACCATGCCTATCATGGCGCCATTGGCTGACTTTGCTGGTGTTGGTAGAGACCTTGTGATTACCGCTTACCAATCGGCTTCAGGCTTAGTAAACCTCATTACCCCAACCTCTGCGGTGGTAATGGGTGGCTTGGCGATAGCTCGTGTGCCTTACGTACGCTGGGTGAAATGGGTCATGCCATTGATCGGTATCTTAACGGTGTTCTGCATCGTTGTACTGAGTATTGGTGCGCTTATCTAGCATCCCTTAAGCAAGCACATTTCCATTCAAAGCCGCTTCGATAGCGGCTTTTTTAGCTCTATCGCTAGCTCAGCCAATTTACCGTTACTGCGGCCCATAGCGAACTCAGCAGCTCCCGAGAAGCGCTATCTCACCACTCCTACTCATCTTCAAACATCACAAGGGCGGGATCGAACTTTAACCATTGAAAATAATGGATTTATTTTACAGGGAACTTTTTTAGATAATCACGATCTGATCATGAAGTAAAAAAACATGAGAAATTCGCACATGATTATCATTGAGCAACTTAAAAAAGTGAAAGATACCCGTTCGCACATCAATCAAGTTTATCCTGTTATGGAAGTCGCTTTCGTGGTCATAACAGCCATGATTTGTGGTCAAAATAAATGGACAGAGATTAAGGATTTCGGTGAAGGAAATATCGAGTGGTTACGTGAGTATTTCCCCTACGAAAATGGTCTTCCCACTCGACATAATATAGCTGCGATCATGAGATCCGTTGTGCCAGAGACGCTATTGGAAGCTATGGTGGGCTGGGTCAATTTGCACAGAGAGAAGCATGCTCAGCCTATAATCAGTGTTGATGGGAAGGTTCTAAAAGGGGCAAAAGCAAGCAAACAACAGCACCCCCTCTATATGGTTTCGGCATTTGATGTAGACGAGGGTTTGACTCTCACACACCAACCTTGTGACGGCAAAGGTATGGAGCTGCTAGCAATAAGAAACATGCTAGACGCTTTAGATATCAAAGGATGTTTATTAACTGCTGATGCCCTGCATTGTCAGGTTGAAACACTGAATAAAGTAGTTGATAAAGGTGGAGATATCCTAGTACAAGTTAAACTGAATCAACCAAGTTTATTAGCAGAAATTGATGTGCAATTCCAAGACTATTGGGCTTTGCCTGAAGATAAACAGGAATCATACATCACGGAAGAGAAAGGGCATGGTAGAAAAGAGGTTCGTGAGGTTTACGTGCTTCCTGCAGCCTTCAGCGAAGCACTCAGACAGAAGTGGTGTCTCGTAAAAAGCATTGTTGCAGTGGTAAGAGATAGGAGTGTCAAAGGGAAAGGAAGTTATGAAACCTCGTACTATATTTGCACAGACCATTTATCTTTAGAGTTAGCCTCAAAGGCAACAAGAAAGCATTGGCATATTGAGAATCAGCAGCACTGGGCGTTGGACGTAATTTTCAAAGAAGACGAGCAGCGAATTTACGCTAGGGATTCAGCGTTGAATATGGCTTGTTGTCGTCGCTTTGTGCAGAACCTATTTAGAAAATCAGAGGGTAACTTGTCTGTACCAAGAAAGATGAACCAAGCCGCATGGAATAAAGATTACAGGGAAAAAGTTCTTTTTACATCAGATTAACAAAGTATATTCGCGCCCTTAGCCTATCCCCAGGTTATCCGACTTTTCACCACACGTAACTGTCACCACACAGCACGCCAAAGAAGACTGTGACAATCTGCTTAGGTGTGCTGTGTGACGTTTGCTACACGCGGTGAGGGATCAGTGAAAAATACATTTTCAATAAATTCAGTCGAGGACTGGTATGATCAACGGGACATATCACCCGACTAATAAGGGAACTACCGGATAGTGGTAGAGAACTTAGAAGGTTTTGAGAACTGAATTAATTATAATTATGCTAGGCGGTTTTGTATAGTTTATATCCAAAGTGGTTGGCGTAACTTTGAACTTGGTGAAGCAGCCGCAGGAAAGGTTGTGGCACAATGATGACACGCTTGTAGCAATATAGTGATTACGTTGTGGTACTACAGCTAAAAAAAACCCCCGAAGAACGGGGGAGTATGTGTGGTGATTTCGTAGTTATGCCTTACTACTTGTAGTTAGTCTGCTCCACTCCCTCCTTGGAGTGACTTTGCAGGGCCATACGAGTAAATACCTCCACACCAATATACGATGCTTCCTATTTACTAACTGCCTGCCTATTAGTTTGGTTTACCAGTTGGCTATACTGAAGGTTCACTTCTTCGATCATCTGTTGACGACTGATTAGGCCCCCAAACTTTTTTTCACCAATATAAAAAGTTGGAGTTCCAGTAAGTTTCAGATCTCTAAAAAGTTTATTATTTTTATTTAAAATAGCACTTACTTGTGACGAATTCGCAGTCTTTTTGATAAGCGTACTGTCTAGCCCCATCAGTTCAGCAAGCTCGTATGCCTTCTGTGGGATGGACTGCTGCATTGAAAGAAGCTCTTTGTGGAATGCTGGATACGCATTGGGAGAGATCTGATTTACAGCAATGGCTATCTTCGCTAATTCAGCCGAATTAGGGCCTAAAATCGACACATCTTTATACACGAATCGGATGCGTTTGTCTTTACCTATTAGGGGAGCCAACTCTGTTGCACCTCTCTTACATACCCCACATGCGTAGTCAAAAAATTCTACGATAGTGATCTCTCCAGCTTCATTAAGAACTGGCGTATCTTCATCATAATACAAAGATTTTGAAAACATTTGTTTATGCTTCATTGTTTGGTATGTCCTCACGGATTCCACTCCTGCGATTAAGAGTTCAGGGTTTGATTGGAACGCTTTCATAAGCATCGAGTTGAATTGTTGTTGTGACATTTCAACTTCAGAAGCTGATGCGGTAGCTGCAGAACCAATTGCCAAAATTGTGAATAAAGTCGTCGCTGTCTTCTTGAACAAAGGTGCCATCATTAGATTCCTCGATTTGAGTGGTCGTAACATAGTGCTCGATGAACAACGTTATGTTTTCAATTAAGAGAACTTTTTTTCGAGATAGATTGAAACGGGGGGAGAAAATTGACGCGATGATCGGGGAAAACCATAATGAGTTTACCCACCCCAGTTATGAAAAAATGTATGGAGCGTTACTATGGACCCGATCAGTAGAATGAATTCCCTCATTACAGAAAGCTTTAATTCTGTAAAAGAATCGCAATCAGAAGTGCTTGAAACATTGGCCACTACAACAAGGAAGGTGTTCAAAGAAATTACTCAAACAACACCGAATTGGAGGCAGATGCTTTCAGAAATTGCCAATGATGCAACTTGCGCCAATTATGTTGGCCACGTTGTCTCTAACAGACACACTCCAGCAGAGCTACTTCAGTCACAGGCAACTGACGACTTTGTTCTTAACGAATTACAAGTGACAGCGTTCGTGGTTTACGAAATGGTGGAACGAGGTTGCCCTGAGCCGACTCAGCTCAAAGATTTGAATACTGCTATCCAGAACGTAACGCTGAAGTCATTAAACAGTTTCCGCAAGTTACTACGCCGCCATAACTATGATATCGACTATCTTTCAGATCGTGTTCAAGAGGCTGCCTTGGAAACGATTCGTGCTGCACGCTGCTATAAGCATACGGGTATAGCGAGCTTTGATACTTACGCGAGCGCTCGCGTTAAGACCGTTGTATCAAGAAAAGAGCTCCACCATACACTGATGGTGAAAGTATCAGACCGGGACATCTCAGGCGCGTATTCAAAAGCAATTGAAATTAATTCCGAGAAAACCAACAACAAGCTGACCCCAGATTCCAGTGCATCATCGTACTTACCCAAACCACTGTACGACTTTGAGCAAGGTTCGAACGACAATCGATATGGGGTAACTAGTGGATGTAGCGACAATGTGGTGTCGGATTTGACGCATCTTAAGTTGAGACAGCACTTGATTGCCCAGTTAAAGACCCTCAATGCGAACGAGAAAATTGTGATCATGAATGAGATGGGATTAGTAGCCGGTACATTGAATCGAAACGACTTGGTTGAATCTCTCGGTTTCTCCTCGTCTCGATATACCCAAGTTAAGACAAGTGCCTTACAAAAGCTAGGCGCACATAAGTCACTTTCTAAGTCATGGGAACGTGCGCTTGCTTAGTTGATGAACTCAATTCCACTCCCATTGGGACTATTGTTTGGCAGAGTATCGTTAGTTTCGGTATTCTGCTTTTTGTTGTCAGTCCTTTGGTATTGATCAGCAATCGGTGACGCAGCTGGTGGTGCGCTTTGCGTGTAATTGAAGGAATCTTTAATTTGAGCGTATTTTCCAATAAAGGTTGTTTTTGCAGAGCCTATAGCTGATTTACGAGCTTTGCTAATAATCAAATGAGCGACACCAGGTTCATTTTGAGGATCATACATTTCCGGTCGATAAATAAAGCAGATGATATCCGCATCTTGCTCTAGCGAACCTGACTCTCGTAAGTCGGAATTCACTGGGCGTTTATCAGCACGCTTCTCGATATCGCGAGACAATTGGGATAGTGCTACAACAGGTACTTGTAACTCTTTCCCCAACGCTTTGAGCTGTCGTGATATTTCTGAGACTTCTAAATTTCTATTATCAGTTTTGTATTTTTCACTGGTTAGCAACTGAATGTAGTCCACACCAATACCAGAAATCTTTCCATTATGCTGCCGATAAAAGCGACGTGCGCGACGACACAACTCCTCGACGGTCATTGAACCGTCATCCATCTCAATATTGTAATCACCGGATCTACCTAGCGCAGATGAACAATCAGCCCATTGAGTATCACTCATGCTGGCGTTTCGAATATTACTCAGTGGTACGCTTGCCAAGTTAGATAGCAAATTCTCTCCAATCGATTCTGAGCTCATTTCAAGGGAGAAAAATAAGAATGGTGCATCGTTTTGATAACTTGAGTTTTTGATAACGTTCAGGAGTAAGGTGGTTTTGCCATGAGATGGACGGCCTGCAAGGATGATGAAATCTGCAGGTCGGAATCCACCAAGTGCTTCAAAGCATGCAAAGCCCGACTTAAATGCATTAAATTCCCCTTTGCTTCTGCGCTCCATGTTGTCCAGCGTTGCAGCAAAGGCATCTTTCAATGAAATTGGGCCTTGCTCATTGTCCTTTTCCACTTCGTCATAAGACTCAACAACAGAATGCATCGAACCTATGATTTCATCGGTCGTCTTGTTTGACGAACATTGTGTTAATAGCTTTTGAAGCTCCACCTGAAGTGTTCGTTTGTTGTTAGTGTCGTTGATTTGCGAAACATAGTCAGAAAGAGCATTTATGTTTGCTGGTTGCGCTAGTGACTCCATGGCAACTGTAGTAATCGCGTCGACTCCCTCTTGCCCATACTCAGCGTATACACGCGCTTTAATCGTGTTTAAATCGATTGATTGTTTATCTTCGTGCAATTTGAAGCAGGTATCGATGAGAACCCGTGTCGCTGTATCACTGACAACGTTAGTTTCTAGGTCGAGTTCGTCAATAACGCCATCGTGGGAGAGGATGAGGTTAATCACTGGGTGGTATAAATTAAACTTTAACATGGTAATGCCCATCGGATACTAGGACATAGTTGATACAACTTTTGAGAGTGAATTTAGAGAATTGAGTGGGGGAGGTGGTAGGGAAACCCAAAAAGTTAACAACGGAGTGGGTTCAATCGCAACAATCAAACGATTGGATTTTTGGGTTTCCCAAATTACTAAAGCGAGGCGTCGATGCCTCCCTCATAATCAAATTCGACGGACTCTGTGGGAGAGCTAATCAATGCGTCGATGATGTTATTGCGTCGTGTCGTGTGGTATTTGCCTGACGGAAGTTTTTGCATAAATCCATCGGTGACCTGGTTGATGTCCAACGAGTAGCCCAGCTTCGAAATCTCGCCATGAAGTTTAAACATCACGTTATCCGAGATGTAGTGATAAGCGGTACTGCGCGAGATGTTGGCGTAGGTTCGATAGAGCTCTTCACATGGTTCCATTTTGAACTCATCTTCCAAAAGACTTGAGCTGCATTGAGAAAATAACAAGTTTACTCGTGCATCTAAGTAATCGGTGCGGCTGGGTGTGAGCATATACACGGCCAAACACGCGAAGGCGACAATTAAGCACGCAGCGGTTCTGACAGGGACACACTTTGTATTCATTTCCATAACGTTTCCAGTTCCATTCATCAAGACAACCAGTACGAGAAATATGGCATAGACACTGACGTAGAAATGTAATTAGTGGGACTATTTTATCTGTTTACCTCATTTGAAGACGATCCCTCATCATGTGATTGGGTTCGAGTGCCATTGTCAAATAAGAAGCTTAAATGGCTTCGCTAATTCGTAAACCCAAGTGATTAGACGTGTATAACTGACAGTCAGAGTCTAAATCTTCTTAGAGTTGCCGAGGTAGTTAATGAAAAAGATGGTTGTGTTGTTGAGTTTGATGACGGTCGCTTCGGTTGCACTCGCTGATAATTCAAATAGTGAAACGACGCTAAAGCTCCCTGCAAATTCAGTTGCTTGCTATGGAACAGTTGCAGGAATGTGTGATTTCCAGCGGGCTCCAATTACTCATGAACAATTGGTTTCAAATATTGCCGGAGAACCTAGCATCGTCACGTCGATACACTATTTTGTTGACCGAGATGACAAGATCATTCTTGAATATACGACGGTGGAGATGGACTACATAAAAAGGATGTCGAATTACATCGGTGTTCGTGCATTGGGCATTGGTGGGTATTTTGGATTAGGTGACGATAAAAATGAGTACTTAACTCAACAGCAATCGATAGTCTCTAAAGAATGCCCAAAGAAGAACGGATGCCAAATTCTTATTGAGTATATTGATAGCTTGCGTGATTAAGTGAAAACAAAACATCGATTCATAGAAGGCCGATGAAATGTTTAAAAATAGAGAGTTACAAATGATAGCTGACTGGTGCAATGAACGAGAAATCTTACCGAATCGTGTAGTCATTTTGGATGTAAAAGCGGCATGTCGTTCGCTCGGTATTGCCATGGAGCATTCAGTATCAAATGAGGAAATAAAAGAAATTGAATCGTTAATGCTGAAGCAGTAAATACAACATGGATATTGAGGGGAAAATGGTCAGTTCAGAGCAGAATTCAATGGATAAGAAAACGGGCATAACACTAGCGGTTGGTATTCTGACGGTGCCTATTTTGATGCTCAGTATGGTTGTGTACGGCATAGCAACAAGCCCAAATGAATTGGTGCAAAGCAAATCCCTAACCGTTGTTACCAAGTTTTCTTTATTCAATAGAACAGTACTACTTCTAAGTGACGACGGTTTTTACAACACGAGTCGCGCTTTCTCGTTCAATTTAGAGCATGGCGACGAACTGACACTAAACCTATACCAGAATAACCGTGAAGAACTTTGCATTTTAGATAAATGTGAATAAAGAGCGTTCGTACAAAGGAGAAATGAAGTGTGCCTTATACATACAAGTTGATCTGCGAACAATTCTATTTCATTGGATATGAACAGCTTTTTCTATCACGCAAGTTCAGGCGAGTTATTGCTAAAACTGAAATGCACCGAGCATGGTTGGCGGGAAATCAAGGAAACATAGGTGTGGCTGAAGGCGTTTTATATAGAGAATGGTTCACTGATCGTAAGCATCATACAAATGCCACTTTCAAGCAGCTATGGCGCTGCATAAGTCGATAACGAGGGAAAACAATGCATGTAGCAAAACCAAACTTCGCAGCAACAATTCATTTCACTGTTGGTATCAAGAAAAGTGCAGCTGTCACTAAAGTTGATGAACGTTGGCTAAACTCTCTTGAAGGTTGTGACGTGTTTGAAAATGACCTCATCGACGAAGGTGCAACAGCGGTTCTTGAATGCGTTGGAATTGATTTGGATGAAGAAGGTTCATTTGAAGTTGAAGTGCTTGGAGTTGCGAGATGTGAGGAGTCTCCTAACTACGAAATCGTAGAACTTAAACCTGTAGCTGCGTAACAAGCGAAAATGATTATGATTTTGCACACCAAATTATCGGATTTTTCACTTACAAGATCGATATTATGCTTTGTCTCTGCGTTTATGGTAAATGCAGTGTTAGCTTCATATTGGTGTCACTATTTTGATTTTGGTATTCCTACAGAACGATTCTCTCAATGTGGGAACGGTGTAGACACACCGTTCTGGATTGGCCTTTTACCACTGATTTTTCTAGCTGTAGAATGGCCCTTTCTCGGGTACTTCCCTCATCAAAAACCTCCGCTTAACGAGTGAAGGTTAAAGATGAAGAGAAAAGGTGTATCACCACAGGAACATACTTAGTCAGCACTTATGAACTGACTTTCAATCATTGGCCACGAAAAGGAGAATCACTGTGTTTTTCTTGCCAGATATCCATGACACCAAATTAGATACTGTTGCTCTATCCAACGCGAGTAGATGCAGCATTGTTGCTGAAGTCGCTGGAGAGAAGTATGTCCCAAGAGACTTCCTTAACTTACTTGTGGTTGGTGAGGGGGGCAAAGTCGGCAGCAAAGTAAAAAATACTAACGATTCCTATGACTTGGGTCCCGCTCAGGTGAATACAATCCATTCAGAATACATCTTACGAAACTATCCTAATAAGTCTTGGGTAGATGTTGCCACTGACCCTGATCTCAATATCCGCATCAGTGCCGATATATTCAAAGGATGCCTCACCTACGCTAAGGGGCATGTCTGGGAAGCTGTCGGTTGCTATAACTCAAAGACCGTCAACATCAAAACAAACTACTTGATCAGAACAATGCAAACCTGGGACTACATTCAGAAACGACCCGCCTTGAACTGTTCTAAATATTGGTATCAAGATTAGACATACCTTAGTTTTCAAACCTCGCAAATAGTAGCCCCAATTTCCTTCGCTATTTAGCAAAACCTCACAAAAACATGACTAATATGGATTACTCATGTTTATAGGAATTCACTATGTCCATACGTATAAATCGAAAGACACTGACCCTATGTGGTGTACTCGTGCTATCTGGTGCTCTTGTCTTAAAGTTCTCTTCTTCTTTTTTCGATGACACTCATGCCTACGTTGGTCAATGGAGCTCTGTATCGTCGGATGGCTCTGCAGAATTTAACGTCGGAGCTGACTACATTGAGGCGTTTGGGAAGCGATTACCCGTTGACGTGATCGTTAATGATGATGGCTCTGTGTTGGCTCAGTCTCCAAACCAAAACTTTAGAATCACGAAAACCACCAGCGGTGTTGAGTTGACTGTTACGCGTAGGTACATCGAAGAACCGGTCGAGAAGGTTTATGAGTTGACTCTAAAGCAGTAAGCGCTCGTAAAGACGTTTTAAATTGGCTTCATATTACTGAGAGTCATCCAAACTAAATGATAGTGCTCAGGTGTGTATAACTACTGCATTATTGAATCAGAATGAAGCGCGAGAATGCTGGATCTAAAGTACATCAAAGACACATTTAAAGTTCCTGTTTGGCAAGTGTTGTTGCGATTACCTCAATCGTACCTAGACACGCGACAAGTGGTATCCGACTTTTCCTATCTTACGGATAGTGACTGTCTGGTTGTCCAAGGGACTGTGACCTCTATTTCTGAATCATACAATCGAACGACCGTCATTAATGGAAGCATTGTTGACTCCCGAAACGTCGCTCAACGTTTTTCTCATTTTGCCAAATTAGACAGTGACTACGGACAAGAATTGGCAAGTCGAATTAATGAGCGTGGGTATTACTTGTGCAAAGTGAAGCAAGTAGGAAACGCGCTGTTTATCAACCACCCGCAGCCATTGAATGAAAAATTCATTGGTAAAATCACTCCGGTTTATAAAGTAAAAAATAAGCAACTCAAAGGTCTGAAGTATGCCGAGGTTCTAGAGCAGCATATTGACGAATTGATACCTTTGACGGCTAGAAAGATACGAGAAGAGTTAGCGAAACTAAACCTAAGCAACGGGAAAATTAGACGGTTATTAGAAGCGCACTCGTTGTGTTTAGAAGATGTTTTGAGATTTGTGCATTTCCCAAATTCATTGGAAGAAAGTGAACAATGCAACGCTATCCTACAAAGAATAGCCGCTACTTTGTTGTTCTCAGAAGTGGAAGGCGAACCAAATTTAACTCACCCATTGCAGCTCGAAAAAGCCGATACATATTTCAACGATGCGGTCCCATTCCAATTGACGGATGAACAATTGGATGCCGTGAGCGGTATCAAAGCCGCGATTAACAATAGAGCACCACGAAGTGTCTTATTCGGAGATGTGGGAACGGGGAAAACCGTCATTGGCGCGATACTGACACGTCATGTTGTTGATGCTGGTGGTTGTGTCGTCATTATGGTTCCCAACCTAATATTAGGAGCCCAAATCTATAAAGAGATCGACAACTGTTGGCCAGATATTGGCATCGAGTTTTTATTGTCTGAGAGTGAGCATGACAACTTCGTAGGTAAAGGCTATCGATGCATCAACGAGATGACAAAAAACACCCGTGTCGTGATTGGTACGACGGCTTTGCTCCATCATCACAACAATATGCCTATCGATCTTCTTTGGATCGACGAAGAGCAAAAAATGGGGCTTGAACAAAAAGAAGCCACATTAATAACTCATGGCCGGACACATCTGTTGTTGTCTAGTGCTACGTGCATTCCTAGAACGCAAGCGATGATGAGTTTTGGCATGCTACCGTACTTCAAATTAACCAAGTACCACACACCTAGAGAAGTGATCACTACCCGTTACGAGCATACCCAAATCGATGAGGTTATCTGTCGAGTAGAAGAACGCATTAATCGAGGTGACAAGGTGTTAATTATTAGCACCATGAAAGGTGAATCCAAAGCTCAAGCTGTTTCACACAGAGCCAGTGCTGAACAACTCTTTGATGACTGGAAAGCGATGTATGGCGACATCGTAAAATTGTCCCATGGTGGATTGTCCAAACAAGACAACGAACTTGCGATTAATGCGATGAAGTCCGGTGAGGGAAAAATATTGATTGCGACCACATTGATTGAGGTCGGGATAACAATACCAAAACTAAACTATGTCGTTGTGCTTAACCCAGAAAATTTAGGGGTGGTGACTCTTCACCAAATCCGAGGCCGCGTAGCACGAGAAGGAGGGATCGGGCATTGCGACCTACTGCCTACTACCCAACTCAAAACGCCATCCATAGACCGACTGGATTTGTTGGTCAATCACTCTGATGGGTTCAGTTTGGCAGAGGCTGACTTGCAATTACGGGGTATGGGGGACTTAAAGAATGGTAACAATCAGTCAGGAACGTCGAAATGCATTTTGGTCGACCAAAAATTATCACTTGGTCTGCTAACCGATACCTTAGAAAGACTATCAAGAAAGGTATCAGAAACCTAAAGCCAAAATAAATATCTTAAACTGACATCACGCGCAATAAATGACAGTCAGACTACGGAGAGCATCATTATGCTAATTAAATACAAAAATTATTCTGATCTGGATGATTCTACTTTAGAACATATGGATAAATTGAAGTGCTCTGAATTATTCCATCAATTGAAAATTCAATTTGAGCCAATGTGCGGATCTACTTACTGTTTCGGGGATATTTTCAATACACAAATTAATCAAACTGAGATTGTAGAACATAACTGGATGGTTTCAATACCAATTCAAAACCAACTATTCACACTTGATAGTGTTAGAGAGTCAGTACCGGAAAATGAGAAAGGGATTAATGTCCGTTGTTTTCTTGATCAGAATCTCTATGAGCTAATTTTCTTTGTCGACCCTAGAAACCCAAAAGAATTGATCGGGTTTTGCAGCTTAAGTAAGTTTGAACATAACGATGATGGGTACTATTCGATTAGAATCGTTTTGGAAATGATCTACGTGAAGCCCAAGTTTAGAAATGGAATTCGAGGTCAGATAATGGCCTATGAGACTGGTCGCTTGATATCTAGTCAAAAAGTGTTTGATGAATTTAACAACGAATATCGATATGTGGACGTCGAAGTTGCTGGTCAAGGAACAAACGCAGGAGGTCGAGCATGTTTAGAGCGGTTTTACCTTGGCATCAATTTCCACCTCGGCGGCATAAGTATTGAAGATAAAGATGGTTGTGACATTGAAATACCATCTAACGTTATTTTGTGCGATGAATATTAGCGATTTGTTCTTGCTTTAATACAAGCTCTAAAGGAGGAGTTCATCAACACAATACCGTGCGATATATACTGAGAAAGCGAACCTCATCTCCTCATTACTGCAAATTGAAATCCATTCTTAACTGCAACACATCACCTCTTTCTCCAATCAGAAAGTCAATTAAGCCGTGAAATAAGGCTCACTAATTTAAATTCTGCATATCTAAGTTTGGCAAACTCGTGGGACTAACTAGGAGTGTTGCTATGAAATGGTCAAACAAAATTCACAGAATATTGGGTTTAGGGTTGCTTGCCAGCACTCAAGCAACTGCTGAACCCCCGACGCAAGATTTCCTCAATGCCGACATCAACGTGGTTTCCAGTTATGAAGTTGAAACCGACAAGCTGATTATGATGGAGCTGGACACAGGTGAAATGTTATTGGCCACCGGTGATGGAAAATTTCTTATTAAGGGCGGTTCATTGTTCTCAACTGTCCACACCAAATTCGTTAACTCCCCTCAAGAACTTTACGCGGCGTCACATGTCGACTTGAAGAAAATGAAAATCAACCCAGAAGAAGATTTTGCGGGGTTTAACTTAAACCCGTTAGCCAAGGTATTCGGAGGGACACTCTTTATTGCACCAACGGGATGTAAACATTGCGGTGACTTCGTTGAAATCCTTGAGAAACAACACCCAGATAAAAGGTTCCGTATAGCCATCGTGCCAGTCTTTGATGATAAGGAGTATGAAAACACGTTGTTAGCACAATGTTCCGATGATCCGGACAAAGCTCTACGCGCCTTATATGAAGGTACTTGGTCTGAAGCGAAATACCCCCGCCCACCGAATAGCCAATGTAAAGAAGCCATTACCAAAGTGAATTCAACTTACGCGTCTCTCCAAATAATGAGTCCGGGGCGTGTTGGGCTTCCTGCATTTTTTAACAATAAAACATCTTCCATCATTGGGCTACCAACGAGTAAGGCTCAACTCACGTCCATTATCGTAGAAGGAATCGACCTATGATTAAACAATCCATATTTATCTCATTTGCGCTGCTTACTTTAGCCGGTTGTTCTGTCGTAGGCGAAGAAGAGGGCGTGTGTCCAGGCGCGAAAAGTGGTGTAGCGTGTGCGTCCGTCCGAGAAGTTTATGAGCTAACCAATGTCTATAACAATGCTGAAGACTATGCGAAGGCGACAGGTGACGAACGTGTCATGGTCACAGACGAAGATGGCGAAACCATCACAGGGAAAGAATACAAAGAAAAATACGGAACGGACATTGAGGCTGACTCAGCATCAGTGAATGAAACCCAACAACACGCAAACTTTTCTCAAGCTCCAGCGTTAGCTTCACCCGAAGCGGCATATCAGCATTTACTTCTTCCGGCTCCAGAACCCCTAGCCATGCGAAAGCCTGCCGATATTGTCCGTACACTGGTGCGTCCATATACAGACAAAGAAACCTTACAGATCCCTGGTTATGGATTCATCGAAGCAACTCAGCGAACTTGGGTCGTCGATAGAAGCGCTAAGACCAATGACTCTCAATACGTCAATTTCCATGTCAGAAAGGAAAGCCAAGAGCAAAACTACGATGTGAATGATGATGGTCAGATTGGCGTCGAGTCACGCAATGCAAGACCGGCTATTAGCGACTCTGAGTTAAGAGAGAATGCGCGAAGTAATGCGAACTCGCTAATCGATCAACTGCGTCAATAAGGGGGCATATATCATGGGTGCGATTTCACGATTTTTTAAGCAATTCGAAAACTCCAAATTTGGCGATCTTCTCCCTGTCTTGGACTACAACCGAAAGCACAAATATTTCGAGCTCGAAGACAGTTACATTGGCTTAATGTACAAGATTGAAACGGTGCCAGCCGTTAACGATGAGTTACAGGAGCTATTAGAACAAATCTATAAGGCCGATTGGCCGGAAGACACGTTTATTCAGGTCTTGTTTTGGGCGAATGATAATTTAAGCCCTTTCACCAATAGCTTTTCTATGTACCACGGAGGTCGACAAACAGGTGAGGCAAACGACAGACTGAATTCGATTTCAAAGGGGCTGATTAACCACTTCCAGCAATCATCACAATCAGGGTTTGGTGATAGCGACTGTCGAGCTCGCATGTTTGATTGTTACTTCGTAGTGAAGGTTCCAATCAAAGGCAACTTTGGCGTGCCTACCAAAAAGGAACTTAAACACTTCAATAATCTACGTACTGATACAGAAGAGTCATTGAACAAGGTCGGCTTGTTCTGTACCCCGATGGATCAGTGGGGCTGGCTACACTTCATGCAAAGGCTCATGAACAGAAAGGACTCGTCAACTTGGCGCAAAGGAGACGTTAATAAAAACGAAGCCTACATGCCCCGAGATCAAGTTCAGGAGCAGGGCGGTAAAATCGAGTTTACCGATTCGAAGGTCATCATTGATGAGCGGCCTATATCGATGCTTACTCCCAAAGAATACCCAAAAACACTGGGTTTTGGTGACATGCTGAATGTCTTTAGTGATTGGCGATATGGGCATTCTACAGCATGGTCGAACTTCATGATTGTATTGAATGTCCATTACCCTAACTCTAAAAAAGAAGAGGGTAAGATTAAGCGTCGCCGTAAATACATGACAATGCAGGCAAACAACAAATTAGTAAATTGGAATGATACTGTTCGTTGGCAGCGAGCTGACTTTGATGAAGCTTTTACCAAAATTGAGCAAAAGAAGTCGAAGATGGTGAATGCGTATCTTCAGTTTATGATTTTTGGTGATGATGAGGAGCATTTAGAGACGGAGATTGCACGCTTCAAGAAAGTAGCTTCAACTCCTGCAGGATTCGAATTGGAAGAAGACAAGTACATGACTCCACCTATGTTCCTGCATTCATTACCTTTCGCACCAGACCCTGTGACTCGCAAAAGATTAGACCGCTATAACTTAGTACCGTCTGATGTCTGCGCGTTCATGAGCCCGATAATTTCCAGTTCATCTGGCAACTCACCAAGTAAACCTGTGATCCCCTTTGTAACCAGAGACATGTCGATGTTTGGGTTCAATCCTTTTGAAACCGATGGCTCAATGAACGGTATCGTTGTCGCGGAGTCGGGCTCGGGCAAGTCGGTTCTCGTCCAATACATTGTGACGTGCATATTGGGGTCAGGCAAGATGCCAAGCCAGCATCTATGGAACATGATGAATTTACCCAAGTCAGAAATCGATAAGCTGATGAAGACCGCTCAACATATTGCTGAAGCCAAGCGCGATGGTGGTATGGCAATGATTATCGATGTGGGTCGAAGCTACTACCGTTTGTGTGAAGCGTTGAATGGTCAATTTATCAGTTTCGGTCAAGATATGAAGTTCTCACTCAACCCTTTCCCGTCCATTGTTGAGTTCAGTGGTAAGGAAGGGCAGGCTGGTATGATTTTGGAAATGCTGTCGGTGATGGCAGAGCCCAATGGTACGCTCACGACGTTGCAGAAGCGTGGTATGACGACCATTTTGAAACTGATGTGGGATAAGCATGGTCGCGACTCAAGTGTCACTATCTTCGCTGATATGTGTTCTGCGAGCTCTCGTAAAGAGCTGAATGACATTGGTGAACAGTTAAAACCATTCCGTGAAGGCGAAATGTTTGGCGATATGTTTACGGTCAATAAGCCGCCCCCAACGCTGGACAACCCATTCATTGTCTGTGAATTAGAAGAGCTGAAGTCGCAACCGGAATTGCAGGTAATTGCCTTAATGCAGATCATCAACCTGTGTTACCAACATTTCTTCTTGGGTGATGCTCAAGCCGGTTCTCAGCGTCGTTCGAAAGCCTTCATTGTGGATGAGTGTTGGGAGTTCCTTCAAGAAAAGCAAGGGTCCACAGGTGCTAACCCAGTATCATCGTTCCTTGAGAGTGCCTTTAGGCGTTTTAGGAAGGTGGATGCTAGTGCTTGGATTATCACCCAATTGTTGAGTGACTTGTATGGTTCATCTGTAGGTAAAGCCATAGCCGCCAACTGTGTATATCGTTGCTTCCTGTATCAGAAATCAGACACGATTAATCAAGTTAAAAATGACAAGCTGGTGGCATTGTCAGACCAAGAATTCGAAATTCTCAAATCGATTAGGACCCGTAAAAATAGGTACTCAGAAATCTTCTTCCAAATTGGTGATGACATCAAAGAGGTTGTGCGTTTTTACGCGCCTCCTGCAATGCTGCTGATGTACTCCACGGACCCGAAAGACAAAATGGAATTAGCGGCTCTGATGGAACGGGGGTACACCCAAGACCAAGCCATCGATAAAATTTTAGAGACGCGTCGGGTCGAGTCATTTGCGACTGACATGGATGACTTGGAAAATGAAGACGAAGAACAAGTCGAAAACGCCGCATAACAATGTCCTTTCTTTGAAAGAAAATAAGTTATGCAAATGATCTCCCAAATAGGCAAGCAGGCTCCAAAACCTGCTTGTCAATTTAAAGTCCAAATTACCTTCCTTGTTTGAAAAACTTATTTCTACCGCTCCTTACAATGAAAATCACACCCCAACAATGGTCACTATGCAATGAAAATTCTAACTATGGTTTTAAGCACTTTGGTCTTCATGAGTTCAGCTATGGCTAACACCAGTGACGACATAATCAGTCGTTACAAAGAAGCGTGTGGAACGGAGTGTGGGGACACCATCGCCTATTTGTCACGCTATGCTTCCGCCCAATGTAACATTCCTTATGATTCAGTCGTAGAAACGTCTGTGGAGCTTACTGGGCTTCAATTTGTGGCGATCTCTATTGCAGTCCAACACCCACTTGCTCACTCATTGCAAAATTATGCTTTGAAGAGTCTTGATTGTTCGGACTTACATAAGTGGTCTAAGTCCATCGAAGACTACTCGTTCGTGCTAGAGGCAAACAACGGACTCCAAGGCTCCAATGTCTCAAGTAGTAATTAGAATGAGTGAGGTTATGGATGTTGAGTACTAACCAATGTAATGAAAAATCAGGCAACAACGTGAAGGTGACATGGCTTCTGGTGTGTGGACTTGTGGCCTTAATCACTATTGTTACCGTGATGATGTGGACAACGAGAGCGAATCGATTCAGTGATTACACGATGATGGAAAAATCATCACGCGAGTATATTTTAAACCTGTATGCAATGGATAACTCAACAATAGATTCAAAGGCGATTCAGTGGCCTGATTTTGCTGTCGCTCATGGTGGGGTGCAGTCAGTGAATTTGGTAACAAAAGTTTGTAAGTCTGAGGCGTCAAATGCCACCTGCTTTTTTGCGTATCAAACTTCCTTTAAAGACCAAAGCCATACCATGACATATGGAGTCAGGGCGACAAATGATGAAAGTGAACCGCTGAATATTGAATTGCTCAATGCAACTGGGGGGCGGTTGTTGCTTTCCATGCCAGATCCCTTTGTGAATAGCCCTGTGGTGGAGGTATTGGAATGAAAACGCTACATTTTCTTGTTGGATACATCTCTCTTCAATTTGGGATAATTGTTTTTTTGACAAACCCATTGAATAGCATGTCACTCACAATAATTTGCTTTCTACTGGTGGCGGTATGCTACTGTCTTGTCTCCCCGTTTATCAAATGTCGTCTACAAGAACTCAAGCATTTTGATAAATTTGTCATTGAGATTTATCAGTCAAATCGACGTCATCCATTGTCTGAAAAGTTTGGAACGGAAGTATCTAAACACCTGTCTAAAAATGCACAATCTTCTTCTGATAAAAAGAAAGACATCGGCGCATATGTAGCCACGGACTTCTACTTGTCCTTATTCACGTTCGGTATCGCGGTCGCGCCAGGTTTATTAATCCATATATTTTTACCATAAGTCTTCATTCTCATTCAGCCCCTTCATAGTCGTGAAGGGGTAACAATCCAAATCCCTCCTTTACAATGAATGCCGCGAGAAAAACTTTAATCTTCAAAAATAGGCTTGTTAATTTCAAAAATTGCTCTCGACCTTATTTAACCTATCCCAATGAAATTGCGTTTGGAGTTGAAGAGCACTATGAACAAGTTAATCAAAATTCTTATTAGTTGTTCACTAACAGTTATAGGGACTGCTGCTGTTGCTAAATCAGTGTACATCATCGGTTCCATAACGAGTGTGCCGCCAAAAGTAGAGTTTACTTACCCTGATGAAATCTATCGTGGCGTGAAAGAGTATTCAGCCTTAGCTAAAGAAGCCGCAGCATCTGGTTGTAGATTAGAAACAGTGCGAGAAGAAGCGTATACGTCTGACAGTAGCAATCTAAAGTGTTTCTTCGAATGGACAGGTGATACCGACCCGAGCTGGAATGCGAATGGATTAGCGCTCGATGGTCGACCTACCGCAGCTGCAGGAGAGCATTACCGTTCATATCGCATTTCTTACTTCAATGGTATTGAGAAAGAACGCATCACATTGATTGAAGACAGCGTGGCCTACACTATCCTTGAACCCGTTCCGCCTGTGATTGTAAATGTCACCACGGACACTACTTCGGCTCAATATCAAGGCTTGAGCTTCATTACGCACGATAAGAATGAAAAACTTCGCAAAATTACCGTTGAGGTCGAGCCTCGTCCATTTGATCAGGTGGTGGCCTTAACTCAGTTTGGTGAATCGTGTGAGGTGCCTGAAGGCCAAGACTCATGCGTGGTCGCCATTTCTGCCTTTCATCTATCTGGTGATGATTCACTGACAGGGCAACTTACCACAGCATTAAAAGTCTCGGATAAGTATGATGTCGTATCAGCCCCGAACAGTCAGATCCAATACGCGTGGGATTACAGACCACCCGTTATTGAGCAGTATGCTGTCAAAGCTGTCGGAGATACCACTAGCAATGATATTTCGATTGATGTTGGTGGAGAAACGGTGGTTGTCCAAAACAATGAAGCTGTCGTCGTTCTCAGTTCGCCGCACAGTACCGATACAGCAAATAAGTGGTGGTTACCATCCAAGGTTAGTTTGAGCTTTGAAGAGCATACAGATCATGTCGGTGTATCCGATTTCGTTACGTTAGAGGGTAGGGATATAGGCGATTTATTCAGAAATGAACACGTTACCTATACCGAGAAGACAGTAGACAGCTTTGGTATCCCTCAACAGATTGGCAACAAGTTTGTCTATCGAATTCCGCTCAGTTCAGTGGTAGATGGATTTTATCAAGGCAACATAAAAGCCTTAGATAGATTTGCAAACAGAGGTGACAAGGAAGTGACTGCAATGCAGTTAGACCGTTTACCTCCTGAGATTCGTCTGTACAACAATGACACGCTGTTTAGTACTGGTGATGAAATCAACTTCATGGAGCATATGATTTTCACCGTGCAAGATGAAACCAGTATTGAGAATGAAATCACTGATATTTTGCTTGATGGCGTACCCGTTGAGCATATTGGTGAATTCAAGATGGCTCGTGCGATCAAAATGGAAACCCCATGGGAGTCCAATACAGTTCATAAAGTCATTGTGCGTGGTAAGGACGGGAACAACAACGTAGTTCAAAGAGAGTATTCCATTTCATTCTTACCTTTAGACTTCGAGTACGACAATATCAGTGATCGCAAAGTGGCACTTGTGCAGAACCAAGACATCACATTCGCACAAACGAAAGGTCGAGCTTGTAGAATGTTCAAGTCAGAGCATGAGGCGGTACAAGGGATCAAAAACCCGACTCAAATGACTTGTTCCGTGAACTGGACAGTCATCCCTCAAGGTTTGGAAGAAGCATGGGATACTGCGAGCCCTGAGCTGATTGGTGTATTTGAAAATACGGGTCCTGCGACAGTGGAAGCTGAGATTTATATCCATGACTCTGAAGGCCGAAAAAACTTAATCAAAGTCGACGATACAAGCCTAATCGTTCATACCCCAGATACTCCAGAGATCATCTTCGACGACGACGGTATGTTTGAAGATGGCATATATGCGGTTGAGATGGGGCAATCTAGAATCGGGAGATATCGAGTTAAATCAGCGGCGTCGCCTATTTACATTACGCTCCTTAAAAATGGTGAAACCTTAGAAAGCCAATACATCAAACAGTCCAACCGATACACCGAGCACACTATCACTAAGGTAATCACAGACAGAAACAGTGCAAACCACCGAGATTTGTGGCAGATGGATGATTATGCCGTTCAAGTTCATTACGCCCGTTTACCAGAGCAAGTGATTGAGAGTGCGGTGAAGACTTATGCGGTTCCTTCTACACGAGCAAGGCTCAAGGTTGAGCAAACTTCTCGTGAAACGTCCACCGTTGACACATTCAAGGTTAAATCGAAATTTGGGCTGTATAGTAGCTTTTACCGAGATGTCGTATACAAATCTGAAGAGCTTGGTGATTGGTCTGTTCGAATTGCTGTCATGGACAAAGAGAAGAACCTACACGGCCTGACGGATTGGCAAGATATGAACGAATCAGGTATGAATGACTTTGATGTAAACTTCTCATCAGATGACATCGGTGACCTTCGATTCTATGCACAAGCGAAACTAAAATCGCCAAATGAAAATTATGTTTCAATGGTTCGCTCTCAACGCGGGACATTGAAAATCATGAAAGGAACGGCAATCGAAGGTGAACTGCGTACACTGCGTATAACGGGTTCTGTACCGATGAATGCTGCTATTCAATATCAACATCTTACCCGTGATGACAAAGACGCCTCTGGTGAAGTGTCATGGTACATATCGGAAGACAATGGCAGTACGTGGAATCTATATGGAGAACCTGGTAAGCGCTTTTCTTTCAGTACTGCAGTAGAAGGTATTTGGTTGGTGAAAGGTCATGTTCCAAATCGCTTCACAGGGGAGATAGCAGAAACGGACGTCGTACAAATCATGGCGTACCGAGTGCCACAAACTGAACTAGTTGGGGCAGCAAACCTGATCACCGGTATGACAAGAACGTACACTCTTCTTGATCAAGGTGAAGAGGCGGATGCCGGTAATATGCTCATCAAATGGTCTACTGATGGTGGAGTCACGTTCACTGAAGGTGGCAGTACACTCGAATACACTGCAACAGGTGAAGGCAGTAACAAGATTATCGCAAAAGCGGCGTATCTTGGTTATGAAACCGATGAACAGAGCTGGGCAACAGAATATCGCTCAGTACGTTCTCAGCGAGCCAAACCTGTTCGAGTCAGAGTGAAAGGGGATACCGATGTTGAAACCACCGATACGTTAACTTTGGTTGGAGATGTCGATACACCGTATTCCAATATGGACTCCGAACTTGAAATTGAATGGGTAAGACCAGACGGAACCATTGTCGATTCGAATGTTGTGGACTTTACCCCAACGAATGATGATTTGGATCGAGCTGACTTTCATACATTCACACTGCGTGCGTGGGTTAAAGATGCTAAGGCGTTAACGTATGCGGAATTCGACCATAAGGTTCGTGTATGGGAGTATCAGTTCCCACAATTCGACGTGGCGTATAAACAGCGTGTGCTCGTTGCACCTTCAGTGATTGAAATCTGGTTACGACGTCCAATTGGCGCGAATTTACGCGAGTACTATTTGTATGAGTGGAACGGACAAGGCCGACTGGAGCTGACGAAAGATTACGGACATCGAGCGCGATTTACCGCAAAACAACCGGGCATATACCCGATCTCGGTGACGGTAGAAGATGATCGCGGTAACTACGACACCTTTACTGAATATGTGGAGGTATTGGAACCTGAGCCGATCACTGTGGATTTAACCGCACGGTATAGTAACAGTTACCAACGTTCGCCACTTGATGTTAATGTCCGTCCGACAATTCGAGGTGGTCACCCATCAGACCGAGTGGCAGACTATCAATGGTATGTCGATGGTGAGTTACAACCTGAGCTAGAGAAGTCATCAGCGAATATTGAGAACCTATTAACGGGTGATCATGAATTGAAATTGAAAATTCTCACCAACTACGGTCAGGAAGCGGAAGCCATCATCCCAATTGAAGTGGTGCCAAACCAACCACCGACGTGCTCTATCGATTATCGTATGTACTCGAAGACCGCCCGTATCGAAGCAAAATGTAAAGACTTGGATGGTAAAATGGTCAAATACGATTGGACAGTTGGTGATAACGTGCGTCGCAATATCGGTAAACGGATTTCAGAGTTAAGACAACCGGGCGAATCAGAGTTAGTGACGGTTGTTGGCTATGATGATTCTGGAGATACCGCCACAGCACAAATGGTCGTGCGTTGGTAAGACTATGACCGAGATATAAGAACGTCCTTGTGTCGTTATTGGTGCATTTAGACTCTTCCGTTTAAATGCACCTTTTTTATTGGATGGGTGTAGCTAGGTTGTCCACGTTTTCATTGAATGAAATGCAATACAAGCACTGAACTGTTGCCCCATCCAAGTCATCTTCATCAAACAAACTGTCATCAGACAACCATTCGTCTTGCATCGCCTCTGTTATCTCTTTGGCCATAAACACAGCAAGAGTGGCGTTAGGGTATTCCGAAGCAAGGTAAGCCTTAATATGATGCTCTAGCATCGGTTCAATGGAGTGAAGCCATAGGGATTCATTGCTTGAATGAGCCATAGTTATAGCAAGTCGAGCTTGAGTCATTGCAGACGGGCAGCGATAAGCTTGTAAATTCAGTTCCATAATCTCTCTCCTTAGCGTTTATTCCAAAGGCTAAATTTCATCACACGGGTAGATACCACAGACTTTGCACAAACGTCGGCCCATCAGTTTCTCTGAACCTTTTTGCATCATATATTTCGGTTCTTTTGAATTATCTAACTGGAGCTTTTGAACAACGCCTGCTTTAGTCCACCAGCTGTCTTTCATGTTGAGTAACGGAAGTGCTTTTAAGCCCTCTAGAGCACTCCAGTCTGGTGCCGTACCATTAGACATACCTTCTTCGATGATGGAGCGACAAACCCACGCGCATCCGTAGAAATAAATGGCTTTGCTATACATAGGGTCATTCTCAGTATCTTTTTCACCTATTGGCATAGCACTGAGTACGCCCGTAAGCGCAGGCTTGAGCATGTTGAACAACTGATCTGCCATTTCAGGGTTCTTGGTGAGTAATGCATTTGTTTTCGCGGCTGTGGAAGCGCTGGCAATGCTCAAGAAATCTTGAAGCTGTTTTAAGATGAAAAGATGCCCATTGGTGAGCTTTCCACTTACCGAGATCAGATCCCATAGGGACAATTGGTTCACTTCTAAATCCAGAAATCGACGTAATAACCGGCTGTAAGGTTTGCTGCTGTCGAAGTACAGGTTCAGACTCGTCGTTGGTTTTCTCTGATTGAAGTGAAAATCACTGAATAGTTGTTTTATTTGCTCAGTCACAGGCTCTAGCGTGTCGGTATCAGAGACAAGGAATTTCACGCTCAGGGTTTGCGTCGCAAGCTCAGGCATTTCAGTTAATAAAGATTGAAATAGCTCATTACGGTTTTGACCGTCGGCAATATGACGGTCACAGTCGGCAGGGATCACGGCTTTAAGCATCCTACGGTTACCTAGAATGATCTCTTCTTCATCCTTTAGATGGCTTAAACAAATCGCCAGTCCGGGCAATATGGTATTTTTGCGGGTTCGAAAGTAATCTTTGAGCGGCTCGCTGCGTGATTTTTCAAGATCACGTTGACGTTTTAAGTGAGAAGGTATCTTGTCTGAACCTTCTTCATTTTTGAAATGCTCGGCTAACTCCTTGGTCAACAGAATGCCTTCGAGGGTACGAAAGCCGTACTTGTTGATTCCTTCTTCCCCGATAAAGAACACCACCTCTAGGTCTTTGCCATTGAGAGCATGATTGGGTGTGTATGGTACTGTCAAATCTGTCTTCGCGTTCATATTTTTGTCCTCACTGGATTTATCTTCAGTCTATGTAGAACAACTAACCCTGTCTATAAAATGAAAGAAAAATCTCCCATAAAACGGGGGGATAAACTTTCATTATTATCTATGCACGTTATAGTTAAGGTATTCAAGATGACTTAGGGAATCGGACATGACTTTATTAGTATCGACAGCACAAGACGCATTAAGCAGTCAATTGTATGCCCTGCATATGGGGATTATTGATCGCTTCAATGACACGGTGAGAGAGACGCGTAGCCTGATCGAAGCTGATGAGAAGTATATTTGTCATGAAGGCTTAAGTATGGGGAAAGACAGCACATTGGTCGCACTGTGCTTGATTGAAGCTTACAAACAGAGCATTGCGGAAGGAAAAATCGAACCCTCACGTCCACTGATGATAAGCACCGTTAATCCTGGTGCAGAAGCATTGCCAATGCAGATGTACAGCGAGTATGCAGCTCCGTTCTTGAAAGCCTATGCGAAGGACTGTGGCATTAACCTTTTCTATGATGGTGTCGCTCCTGACTTTCATGAAGAGTACGCCAATCGTTACTTGTCGGCACAAAAAGTGATTCAGAATGCGTCTATGTCCGGCGACTGCACTGTAATTTTGAAACTGATCCCTTCCGAGAAGTACATTAAAACCATGTTGAATCGATTTGAAGGTATGGAAGGTATGGAGCAGTACGCGTCATCACCGGTTATCTCTTTTTCGGGCTCACGCGTAAAAGATGAAAGCACACGTCGTACTCGTAATATGAAGAAGCAGGGTACTGCAAACAAGACCATCGATGCACTCAAGGCGGAGCTGGTGGACCAAACTGATGTCAGTAAATTCCAACTGTACCAGTACGCACCTATCCGCGATTGGTTAACGGATGAAGTCTTCACGGCCTTAGAGTTAGCCGGAAAGAAGCCTTTGACGAAGAACCTCCCTGGTATTCAAAATGCTATTCCAGCATTCATGCCCGACTTTGCTTTGTTGTTGGCCATCTATGGAAATGCCGCGCAAGAAGCATGTGAGATTTCAGTCGGACAAAAACATGGTGCTGGGTGTTCAGGTAAAGCTCGATATGGGTGCTTGATCTGTACTCAAGTTGGCACCATTGATAAAACTCAAACAAGTTTAGCTAAACAAGACCGATGGAATATCCTCGGTCAAGAGGAAGCTTTGCGTTTACGTGATTACATGTTCCGCCTGTCTGCGAACATGAGAGCTCGTGCTTTGCATGCCAAAGGGTACGACAGTGTTGGTTTTGGCAGAATTGCACTTCAACCTAATGTCTTGAAACCTCGCTACTTGGAGAAGTTAGTCAGACTTTTTGCTCAGTTATCGATTCTTTCAGAAAACAGGGCTGCAGAGTTCCGTCAACTTATTGCCGAAGGCAAAGAGGATACACATCCCGGCATTGTAGAGATCCAAAATGATGTGACGTTGAATGCGAAAGCGAGACGTGGTTATTTGGCTATGTATAAAGCTCAAGCGGTGAATCCACAAATCAAACTATTCTCTGAACGTCACGCAGTGTACCTAAGCTATCGCTGGGGCATTGACGGTATAGCAAGCCTTCCATTTAGACCACTTGCTATCTGGCGTGATCTTCACTTAAGACCTGAGTCATGGATTCCGTTTCCGAAAACCAATGCAGAGTGGGAAGCGGAAACGGGGAAGACCATCAAGTTAGTTGACCCGCAATATCCTCTCCCTGAAGCAGTAATGATGCCTGTGTTCAAAAAAGAGGAACCGAACCATTATGTGGCCAACCACCGTGCGCTGCTGTCGTATTGGCGACGCCCGATTGATACCTCGGATATCACTAACGAAGCAGGCTTCAACAATTGCACGCTTGAGCGTAATCCCCAACACAATACGCCAGTCAAAGTGGAAATGTCGGTTTCACATTCATTCAATGACACGCAAGTTGACGATGGCCAGTATCAGCTGAGTGCAAACATCAAAGGTGAAGTGCATCTGGTCGATATCGGGTCTGTTACCTTTGGTACGCCCGAAATGGGGAAGGTACGCATTGACGGAAAATTGGTATCGAAGTCTTTTGAGTCAGAGTATCTATCTACCACGTTCACTGAGTTGGCCACTAATCGCATCAACAATGTAATGGAAGCGATCTCCGATAAATTAGTTCAACGTGAGTTCGTAAGCTTACAATCTGCCCAGCAATTCGTGAACAAAGCCCTCGCTACTGAGTTTCCTTCAAAGAAACCGACTGTACTTACTCAGTCTATCCCGTATTTAAAAAGTGCGGTGCTAGGTGTGGCGTATAACGAGAAACCGAGAAAGGTGTCAGCAAAAGCCCATTTCACAAAGCGAGTAGTACGAACTCAAAATGGTAAGCTTACGAAATCGAATACCCGCGTTAAATTCTATCCATTGTCAGTAGATTCGCGCTTACATCTTGCCCATGCCAATAAGTTAAATGGCCTTAATGTTGACTTTGGGTATGAATATGAAAAAGAAGTTAGCGTGCAAACTGAGCTCATTAACTGCCATGGAGAGCTGGTGGATGGTGCAAAAATCGCCGTCACCGAACAGTCCATAGAGATGTTTAAGAGACTGGGTGGCTTTGAACGTGCATTGGATGTACATGATTCACACTTAGCTCGTGCGCTCCGTCATCGTGGCCCTGTAAGAAAGTTTATATCAACGTGTCCAGCTGAAATGTTGAATACGATGGGGGGAGTGGTCGTGTCACCTTCATATATCGCTAAGTACCGTGAACTTCTCAAGCGTACTCAATTGTTCGCAGAACTCGGCGCTTTGGACTATCAATCAATGTCTGTTGAGGAAATCCAAAAACAGCCTTGGGCTATTGCCATGAAGCAACACAGGATGGATAAAGTGGGTGTACTTCGTGTTGTGCGTGAACTAAGAAATAGGCAAAGGAAGCAAGTAAAGGCGGCTTTGCATGCGGGAACGCCACATCAAGAGTCACTGCTACAGGTTCAACAGGTGTTTAACCTTGCTCAACAATATGTGGAAGAAGGGTTTGATACGTTATCTACATCGATATTTAACGTCCAGTTTAATACTCACGAGATTAGTCACACTCAAAGGGCAGCGGCATACAAAGCATGGTTACTGCTCAATCAAGATGCGCTGTCTTCATTTAATGAATTGCAACGCATGGCGCTGACCCCATCGCAAAGGGACCATCTTTCTCTGGATGCGTCTTTTCTAACTCGCCTTGCTACGGTTACAGAAAAAGCCATGAGCGAACTGAGTAAAACTGCCATAGGAGTTGTTCAAAAGTGGCAGCCGATGGTTCAAGCGGTTCAGTCAATACGCGATAAAATTGAAATCGCAGAGAAGTCAGGTGTAGACGAAACACAAAACCGCGATCATCACCTTGAGATGTATAAACTAGCGATCACTCAATATCATCCACAGTCAGCTGGTGCGTTATTTGAACCGTCAGCGTCTCACCTACGACCTAATCTAACGAATCTCAAGTTGATGCTAGAAAAGCAGCTTGAGAAAATGCACAATGCAACCGAGTGGTATACTGACTTAGCACATTGCATTTCAGTTGAGAGCGCGACCTTGAAGAGCAAAGCTGTGTCTAAAGTCGATCTCTCAACCCGTCTTACCTATTGTGCAAACTTATCAACCGCTCCTACAAACAAGCCTGTAGCACCGTCACTCGAAGTGCCAGTCATTGTGAATGATAATCTGGCGTTGGAGAGAGTGTTGGAGACAAAGCCAACAGCCAAGCCGGCTGCAAAGAAATCGAACGCTCTAGAAAGCATGCTTGCTTACCAATCGAAACAAGAGGTCCTGGGACATGTCTAGCTATCAAATGGAAAATGATATCGCCTTGGTAGCGAACGTCGGTCATATTTCGATTTCACGCCTCAAAAATTGGTGTAAGACTGCCCCAGAAAAAGCGATGTTGTTTGATACCGCTTGTTCCGCAATCTCATTCCAACCGGAAACGTATGAAGCCGTCCAACAACAAGCGATCAGTTTATCAATCTCTAATCACCACGAAATTCACCGTCTGTTAGGTATTCCCAATAAGGTTGAGCGTCTAAGTGGGTTTGCTGTGCCTGTGAATACGCTAAGACGCTGGATGACGGACAATCCTCATACCTATATAGCCGCAGTTATCGGCATACAGCAATTGATCATTCACCAGCATTGCGATGCCACTGTCTCCCAAAAACTGTACAAAAAAATTGGTTTAACTTTTTCAGAGCAGTGCAGTCTCTTCGTGGCCAATGCTGACGCGGTTGGTAAGCTGATTAAGGGATTGAAACTCTAACGCCATCGTTTAAATAGATTTAGCGCCCATTTAATGGCGAGGTTCCATCGCTATTTTGGAAACTTTTATGTGCCACCAGCCACTCAAACGAATTTACAAAACACTCACAGAAATTCAGAGACATTGAAGAAGGTTAACGGTAATATGTGATCCTAATCACACTTATTGTATATTGTTAGACTTGCTTTAAGACGATATCCCTTTGATTTTCCCTAAACTATCCCTAGAACCGCTCTGAATCGCTTCCTAAAGCGTAATGATGGTTTGGGTTAAATCTGCGATGTCATTATTGCAACTGTTGCACTAAGCGTCATATGCGCAGCATATGGGTATATGTGGTTAGATTTTAATCATTATGGGCTGATTGTTAGCAATATTGAATGGTTGTAATCTGGTCTTGGACATGGATAATTCCGGTTCCGTGAAATGAGCTAGGTTTATCACCTCTCTATAATTACTCCTATAATGTTTTTGAGGTCACAATGAAGAAGAGGCTAATTATGAGTGCAAGTATTCTTGCTGCGCTCGGTGGCAATGCCAGTGCGTCGATGGGCGATACTGTTGCTAAAGCTATGGATCTTCGTCTAGAGACAATTGAGTGTAAAGATAACCAACGCCATGTTTCGGCTGAAAGCTTAGAAATGGCTATGTCTATCATTGCAAAACTCAACACTCAAACTAAACAGCTTAGAGAAGTTTACAGTGAGATTGAGCAATCAGAAGTACCTGAGAGCTATTTTGATAAAGTAACTATCGATGAGCTGGTGGTCGCAGACGGTTATATCCGTGGTTTTGAGATGATTCTTAAAGCGCAACACGAAAGCCTAAGTCGTCGTGCAACGGCGTATGAGCAACCAGCGGTTGAAACAGCAAAACAAATTCGTAAGGCTACAGCGAAGCTACGCCGTGTCGTTGGTGATTTAATGTCGATTGAACGCCAACTCCAAGTGGCTTCGATTGGTAAATATGAGACTAGCTTTGAGATGACTTCTGATAAAGTTGCAAAACTCAAAGCGGCGACACAAGCGACTGTCTCTAACTATCACTAGGGGAACGCATGAAAAACGTCACCCCATCCCCTCGTTTTGAACAAGAAATCAAAGCACAAGGCTTCAATGACGTTGAAGCTTTGTGCAAAGATATCGCCCTTCACTTAACTTACGACGATGACCTATCGGTTCAATATCTTGGCCGTGTTGCAAGTCTAGCCTATCCGACTGACGCTGAAGATGCAGGTTTGGCGCATATACACTTGTGGGACCCGAGCAGTCCATGGTTTGACAGCGGCAAACAAGCCAAATGGAATAAAGCACGACGTCAATTCGATAAAACGAGTGACACTTGCATTGTGTATTCTAGTCACTGGGAAAACGAAGACGATATCCTTTTACTCGGTGTTGCAACCCCTTGCCACTCTGATAAAGCTAAGGGTAAATCTTCTAAGCTTTACGACAACAACTTCATGGATTACTTCATCAAGGAAGGGTTAAAGTTTAACGACCTATAATCCCCCTGCCAGCTCAACATCAGCTGGCATTCATTCTATTTGGTATACCACAATCCTTCGTGTTCATTGAACAACAAAGAGCGCCCCCTTGTTAGTTATACTTCGATTTTCAATTGTTTGTTGCGGTTCCTAGCTTTGAAATTAACCGTTTCAGAGATTTCAATAACGACCTCATCACAACGTTCATTGTCTTGAAGTCTTGCTGGTGGAAATTTGATGGGCTTTCCTATGTTCTCAAGATACTGAAATGTGTCATTTTTTATCTCAATCGCCTGTTCTGCAATAGAAGGTGAATGAACCACACCGTTACGTAGAATTTCTTCCGTTTCGCAAACCCCCAAATCAAAAGCCTCTATCAACATGCTTGCTGTTTCCCATGTTATTTCTCCGACTTCTGCCGCAGCAATCCAAGTCGAGTGATATCGAAGTATAGTTTTTTTCATATTGAGCTCCTTGTGTACTATTTATTTGCCTAATGGGGGATGAATAGAAAGGCTTACGCGGTGCATTGTACTAATAGTGTTCGGCTAGATTCATTTATTGGATTTGAATTACAGCACCGACAGCAAGCAAAATCGCGGCAATTGGAACGAACCAATACCAAAACGTGAAGACTTTGGTTGCTCGCATAAATCTGAGATACCGTGCGTCTTTGTCTGTTTTCAGATCTTGCCAAATAGGAAGGACTATTGAACATTGCAATCCAGCGAAAAATATCCCAATACCTGTCAACCAGATGAACTCGGTGAATACTCCGACGCCGAGGCAAAAAACTGTCATTAGCGGTATGTGCCAATGGGGAACTACCACATTCTTGTCTGCTAATCTGATCATAAATTTACCTTTTGTGTGCCAACGATATTAAATATCTGAATCCGATCTTGTACATCACCCCGAATTCTTTGATCCAGTAAATAGGGGAGGTGTGCGTTACAAAAGAGAGGAATACAAGTGAGGCCGCACAGATGCCTGCGACTTCTAAGAAAGAAATTTGCCCTTTGATGAGTTGATAAGTAATAAACACAATAAAGAATGTAAATGAAACGATAAATAAACAGGCGTTGCTACCTATTTCGGCTTTTCGGGACTCTTCATCATCCCTGTTTTTTCTGTGATACTTATTATTCATGACTTTTCCCTATTAATCGCAGTTATCACCGACCTTTTATTTCCATACTTACGGTTCAAGCTTCTAATAAACTCGTCACCTTTTTCAAGATTGGGATTGGCGGAAACATATACATTAACCGACCAAAACAGGCTTAGTGCTGTTAGTAAAGCTAGTCCAAAGACCTCTGGTGGAAAGCTCGCTGATTGGTTATTCCAAACTCCATATATTGACGCCATCAACAGTGCCAACGTAAGTACGATAGCTATAGGCAGTTTTTTCTTCGCTTTCTCTGCGCTTTTTAATCTAACTTGGCGAAATTTTTCTGTATCTAGAGCCATGATTCAGATTCCTTCAGTTTGTCGTAATGGAGATTTGAGACGGGTAACGAGAAACAATGCAATCATACTTTGCTCCTTACTCGATAATCTTTTTGTTGGAAAGCTCAGTATTGATATTGCTCCACGCTCTACTAGAACCGACACTTAATCAGCCAACACAATAGCTTTGGCTGCTTCATAAGTATTGGCATCTGCAACAATCTTTAAGTTTCCTAAGCATTCAATTGTACTGCTTTGTTCTAAGCACTGACTCATCATTGGGCCGTATTCATTGCTTGCGTTCGAGATAGCATCATTGAGCGATTGTTCTTGGTAAGCTCGATACATAGCTATAAGTAGAATTATTACAGTAATCGCTACAAGTATGAGTCTCACATCAGTAAACCAAATTCGAAATTTTGAATACTTCGAATGGCGAGTATCTATTGCGCCTTTACCTTCCATGACCTTTCTCCTTAGCGTTGGTTAGAGTATCCCGCCACTTCCTTCACCCATTTTTTGACGCCACCAAATACGGTTTTGATATGCCATATCCCCCACAGTACCAATGTATAAGCAGCGACAGCGTATAGCGACACTACAAAGGCTACAAAGAACCTATTGGTATCGTTTAACGTTTTGAAGCTCAAGGGTGCGCCAATTAAGTCGAAAGTGAACATGAAAACTTCATGAGCCGCAAAAATATATAGACTCATGCCAAGCCCGATCCCCACGAAAGCGAGTGTGGTTTGTGCATATCCTAGTAACGTCGCTTGGGCGAGATGCGGTGCTACGTATCGATAATAGAAACCTCTTAAGAAGTCATAGAACATTTTCGGCCTCCTAGCCGTCAACCAATCATGGGCTAAACTGTATTGTCAGTGTCATCGAGAGACGTTATACAACAATGTTCGCTGGTATTAATGTCACTCTTTATATCTGACCTTATCCATCATTTATCACACGTCAAACGTAGGGTTCTATCAATACAAGTTCGCTCACAAAGTCCATACAAACAGCCTCTTATACAAACTATTTGCCATTTTTCCTCCGTTAATTGCCCAATTCAAAAATTTAGCGATTTACCCTCTTAGCTTTAGCAGCCTTCTAAATACATCAGTTTGCTGTGTATATCGTGTAGACCAACACAATGTTCAGAGAGCAGAGGTTAATTTGAGAAAATTCATAGTCAAACATAACACCCTTACTTGCCTAGTCGCTGTTGCGCTACTAGCCGGTTGTAAAGACAGTGGGGGGGACACAAGCACTTCAAATGAGACAAATAGTGGCAGCGACATATCCGGTTCGAGTCAGTCCTTACTATTAACCGAACTTTCGACATTGAATGGCGTGGCTGGGGGACAGGTGACAATCACTGCCAATAAAAACTTGCCAGCCGATACGCTTATACATCTCAGTGGAGAAATACTCACTCCCCTGAAGATCAATGGTTCCAATGCTACTTTGATAATTCCGAATGAAGCAGTTTCTGGTCCACTAATGTTGGAAGCTGAAGGGGTCTACTCGAACCAAGATTGGTTTACTGTGTCTGCTGATGGAATGAAAGAGCTTAAGAGCACAGTGACTTCAACTTCCGGTACAGAGTTCTACAGTGACTATTTGATTGTTCGATTCCACCCAGAACATGACGCCCTTGATAATGCACAGCGAGTGGCCGCACTCGTCTCCGGTGCCATTGTTGGTCGTGAATCTGCACTTCATTGGTGGCAGATTGAAGTCAATGCGGATAGCTACGAAAGTTTAGAGTCAATTCAATACACTCTCACATCAGATTCGATGGTCGACAACGTGATGATTGAACCCATGATTCAAACTGAGTCAATTTCATGGACTGCGGATCCAGATTTATCTGAACAACGGGACCGCAATACACTGGAACAAGCCGCTGACTATTACGAAAGCATTGTGTTTGGGACGAATCCGATCTTACCCTTCTTTGTGGCAATGGGTGTATTCGAGCATGGTCTTGACTTCCAATTGGCTGATTTTTCGACATATTCCGCCAATGAGAAAACGACTCGTAACAGTGTCACCTTGTATGGCAGGTCAGCATCCACTGACACTCAAGCAAACGCGATTGGCAATCACGGCAGTAATGTCACAGGCGTCATAGCAGCGAGTTTAGGGAACGGTGGTAACGCAGGTCTTATCAGTGCTTTAGCCGAAAGCCATAACGGTGCAAACATCACGGTCGACAACAGGCTTGGCTTTATCGGACAGACGTTGAAGATGATTCGAAATGGCGCAACCGTAGTCAACTGGAGTTGGGGCATACATAGGGTTGAACACAATAGTGATGATTCTGATGTTCAACAGAGTGAAGTCACAAATGCTGCGCTAACGTGCAATGGGGATTTTGTGTTGGCCAACAAAGTATCAACAGTTCAATTCAATGCTATCTCTAGCGAACTAAGCGCTTTCTTTGAGTATATCGCCATCAACTACCCCAATGTCGTTATCGTTTCTTCTGCCGGAAATGGAATGACAAGCGCTGGCGACGCTTCATATCGCTTACCGACTTCGATTAACAGCGATCAATTGTTGGTTGTTGGTGCTCATACGACAGGGGCAAGCTTTCCCAATGGGAAAAGCGAGGACTTACTGGCCTCTGAATACTGTTACGCAGGTTCATCGGAATCGAATGAGGCCGTTAAAAGAGCGTACTATTCAAATTATGGTGATCGAGTGGATATATCGGCCTCTGGGACCATTGTTGGCTTTCAAAATGAGACGCAAGCCCTTGTGATGGGTACAAGTTACGCGACGCCAGCCGTAGCTGCGACCGTCGCGATGATGCAATCCATTAACCCCCAATTAACCCCGAGCGAAATTACACATTTACTCCGTTCTTCAGCGTCACCGATAGAAAATGAAGTTACAACATCGACTGGGCTCACGAGCTTTACCCGTCCCTTATCCGCTTCTGAATCTTCAAGCCATTCAGGTAAGGGGGCAAGACTGAATGCTGAATTTGCATTGAAGGCTGCAGTCACGAGTCTGGGTGAAGCAACGTTAGCTCGAACTGAGCCAGTCACGGTATCAGTCCCAAGTGGTGTTGGTGAGGTAACCCAAACCATCACGATAGAAATACCAACTGAAACATCATCAATCTACGACAAAGCAGACATAACCTTCCTCGTCGATATTTCGGGGAGTTATAGCGATGACATCCAGACGTTTCGTTCACAAGCCAATGAACTTGTGAATGAGTTCAGTACTGTGGCAAATGACGTCGCTGTCGGGATAGCTTCATTTAGCGACTACCCGATACACCCATACGGTTCGTCGGCATCCGGTGATTATGCCTACCAACTTGATTTAGCGTTAACCAGTGGACAAGACTCGATTCAGTCTACCCTTGATAATCTGCAGATCAAAGCTGGTGGCAATGGACCTGAAAGTCAGCTGGAAGCACTGTATCAGTTAGCTTCATCAAGAGAGGTTGGCTGGCGTACTAATTCATTACCCATTGTATTCTTAGCAACCGACGCTGGGTTTAATGACGCCGATAATGACGTGTCCTATCCGGGACATGGCTGGAATGACACCTTACAAGCACTTACCGATAAAGGCATCATCGTTTTTGGCTTGATGTCCGGTGGGAGTATTGCTGACGTACACCAGATCACCGATGAAACGGGCGGAGAGGCATTCACTCTTTCAAGAGATAGTGCAGAGGTTGTAAGTGCCGTCGCCGCTGCCCTAGATCTGACAACGCAGAACATGAATATCGAACTTGAGCCGATGGGTGACTTCGCAGGCGTCGTAAAAAGCATCGTTCCAACAAATAACCCAACCGCACCGGATGGAACGGCGGTTACGTCCGTCAACCCTGGCGACACGGTTTCATTTGATGTGACCTTTACGAAAGGTAACTTTAACGGCTCTCGTTCACACGTCATCACTTTTCGATTGCTCGTGAATGTGGATGGAGTGGCCACAATCCAAGAAGTCCCAGTTACCATCAGTATTAATTAATTAGTAGGAATTATTATCATGAAATTGAACCAAATAGGTATTTGTGCTCTTAGTTTCGTTTTCGCTTATACAGCTAATGCTCAAGTGAGTGAACATGGGGCATGTCAGATCGTTGATGAAAGTAATATGGATATCTCGGTTATGGCTCCTGATGGAGAGAAACTTGGTTACGTTAGTTTAGAGCCCGATAACTCTTGGTATGTGTTTATCAATGGCGAAGGGGCGTTGAATGAAACGGTTGTTGACCAATCAAAGGCCATCGAACACGTTTGTAGTGCCGCTCAAACTCTGTCATCGACAGAATCAACCAACTAGGAAGAACTTATGAAACACGCAAATAAATTCGCTTTCATGCACTGCCTGATTATTGCGGGATTTGCCGCAGCATTGTCCTACTTCATATTGAGCAAAATACTGGGTCAATCTTCCGTACTGACAACGTTGGACATGGAATATATTCCTCTAGTACTTTCTAGCATCATCGGAATTAATGTCCTTATGTTTGTGAGAAAGCTCAAGTCTGTAGACCCACAAACTACCGGATCAAAGTCCGATACCAGTGCGACTACTGACACTGAATGATCTCAAAGCACATCAGATTAAGTAACACGTACAATACACCTTTTTTACCTCGAAAATGAATGGCGAGACTGACGGCGTTGGTCTTTCTTGTCATTCATTTAACCAAGCCTAGCGCGGTAGCCAATCTTCTCCCTTTACCTTCAGTTACGTAAAACAATCACTGAAAATCATTCCATTAATTGGAATCTCTATACACCGCAGAAGATAAAATCGGTGAGATGGCCGATGTCCTTGTTTCGACCATAGACTGTATGGCTGACTTTGAAAGGTACAGAGAAAATGAAGACCAAACTAAAGCTCTCCTTGATGACAATGATTTTAGGGCTAACGAATGCTCCAATCGCTTCGGCTGCGCTTGAGCAAGTTTCATTTACTGATACGAGTGGCAACCCCAAAAACGTCGATGGCCGTGAATTGAACATGGTCAACATAAGAGACACGCTGACCCTTAAGATTTCGTCTGGTTTGGACAGAAAAATTCGTGTTCGATTGCAACATGGTACAGGTCTAGTTGAAAGTCAGTTGACCAATGTCATTAATATCCATGATCGACTGAACATAGACGGCAAGGATTTTTATGGTAAGGAAGTAATTCTCAGCAAGGTGCCTCAAAACGAAGGAGAGTACACCGTCGTTGTGGAATACCTAGATTTAACCAACGCTGTTGTCTCAACGGAATCTTATACATTCGTACAAGATACGATTAAGCCGGTGATCAGTGGACAGTTCGTTCATATTCTCAATGCTTGGCATGGAAACATTGATAATTTTGGTCACACAGGCACAACAAAACAACTTGAAGTCAGTGGTGTGAGCGACAATAACGGCATCTCGCGAGTCAGATATTGGGTTAAACAACCAGATGGTTCGAAGAAATACAAAGACGTTGAATATAACCTAGAAAGAAAAACCGTAATTGTGGCGGGTAATATTGCGGCCACCACTGGTGCGGGACTTGTCCCAGCTCCCGGATACTACCAATTTGGAATCGATGTTTATGATACATCAGGTAATGTAAGTACCCTTGCTCGGTCGTCACATATGGACTTTACTTGCCCAGCCACCAGCTCCAATAAGATTGAAGTTCGTAACGCACAATCTGGCGTTTGGGAACCGTACTACTCAGGTATGACGATCTACAGCAATCCTGTCTCGATTCGATATGGCCGCTTACTCTCTCAATTTGCTACTAATGCCTCTCCGTATGGTTGGAAGAAGCTCAACCATATGGTCAGCAACACAGACTCTACGTATGCGTATTTCCAACCGACTATTAACTACCCGCAAATGTACAGTTACTTCCATTTCTTTTCTGAGTCAGGCCATGTTTGCTCTACTTACTATTATCGTGATTTAAATTTTAGCCTCGCACCTGGTGTGCATAAGGCACCGAAATATACAGGCGTTTGGCACAAAAATTCATTGTCCAATCAATGGATCACAAACGAAAGCCCTAGAACAAATATCCCCTATACGATCAATGCCGTGAGAGTCTTCGTTGAGCCGCGTAGTTATCGACAAAAGCTCACAATTACAAGTGGCGGCTCATGCTACGTGAACCCCGGCGCGACATCATGCGACATCAGTACGAACTATGTTTACGCCACAGGGCGCGGGTATATCCCATATTCTATCTTTACCGCTAAAGAAGACGGCTCGATGAGCATTCACGGCGGCTACTTATATACATATTGGGATTTCAATCCAATCGCCATTCGCTCTATTCATTATGACCGATCCGCACAAACCATTAAGATGCAAACGTATGATGCTGATACTGTTTTTGATTGGCGTTCTTACATGTGGCGATATAGTTCGATTTCGGCAACGGCCAACATTGGAGCCGGTCCACAAGACATCCCTGTCTCTCATACAAATCAGATCGACCTGCAGACATACGATTTCAGCTTCGATGTCTCTGATCTTGATGTAGAAATGAATGTGCCATTTGCATTTAAGGTGATTGATTCGTTTGGCAATGAAACCAACCGCGTTGAAACGTTCACGATTGATACTGTGAAGCCTAAAATACAGGTTAAGTATTCAGGTGAAGCATTACCTTCAGTGTTGAGTGATATTCGTGACCTTGAAATCCATTTGGAAGATTTCACAGAGGCCGTGCCGACTAGTGTCCAACTACTGGGCTCTGATGCAGAAGAGAATGTCTATCTGGCGGTGCTATCACATGGCGATGGGTTATTTAGTGTAGCGAAACCCAAAATATTCCCCACGTTGAATTACGAGGCAGGTGAAAGGTATAGGCTAATTATTACCGCTGAAGATGAGCAGAAGAACGTACAAAGCAAAGAAATCACCTTCGGATATGAACCAGATAACTTGATAGTTGTGGAGGCACAGCCTTACGTACCCGCAAACCAAGCTCTGTACGACGTTTCATCAAATGCGTTAGCACGAATTTACACTGAAGATCCACTCACAATGGAAGGTGGGCAACGTGCAACGGGTCCACAAACAGCCGAAATAAGTAATCGTAAGGATTCGGACTTCGCTATCTCTATCGTGTCGGATTCGGGGGTTGTGAATGTGCTGCCGGGGGAAACGAAAGCGGTGATGGTAGATCTGGGACCTGCAGGTGACCTCTTGGAAGTCGAAGTGTTCCCGTCTGAGCGGATGGAAGGTGAGGCACAGTTTATGTTCTCTATACCGTCCCTAAGTTCTATTTACTGACGATTAACTGTGCGAAGCGATTAGATATTCTCACGCGACTTTACCGCCCCTGTTCTTGCTCCTGAGAACAGGGGTTTCTTCGTTATAAGTTACGATGATTAATGTCATTGAAGTAGGCTGAAGTGTGGAAGAGTACTCAGTCTCATACCAAGTAGAACTTGTCCAAAATCAAGAAAACTGAAGTCTCTACTGTAAGGTGGACTATGTAATATCGCCCTCTTCTTCAAAATGTCGTATTCTCGCTCCAACTATATGATTTGTATAATAATAAATCTATCATTAATTGATGGACAACGTTTTGAGGTCTATTCGTGTTCTCTATCGCGAACTATAAATTTATATCAGTTGAACCTTTGGGTGAAGGCGGTTTTGGCTTTGTAGAAAAAATCGAGCTTGTCAAAAACTACAAAGAAGGTGAACAACCTAAGCAATATGCGCGTAAGGTTTTGGCTCCAAAGAACGACCTTAAAATGTTTAAAGAGCGATTTAAGCGCGAGGTTGTCAGTCAGAATAAATGTAAACACAAGTACGTCGTTGATATCTATCTCGCAGATCTAGACTGTGATTCCCCTTACTTTATTATGGAACTCGCAGATTGTGATTTGGCGGCTCTGATCAATGCAAATGAACTGAGTGAGCAAGATAAACTCGATGTGATGATTATGACGTGTAAAGGCTTACAACATATTCATAAAAAAGGTTACCTACATAGAGACATCAAGCCATTTAATATTCTGAAGTTTTCACATGATAAGTACATACAACTGAACGGTGAGGTGACACCAGATGTATTCTATAAGATTTCAGACTTTGGTTTAATCCGAAAAACCGATCCTGACCCAGCATCTGAGGTACTAACTTCTTTTGGAACAATTCTTGGTACTACGAGATACTGTGCTCCAGAACTGATGTACTCAGGCATCTACACGCATCAAACGGATATTTTTGCTTTAGGTCGAGTTTTTGAAGAGTTGAACGTTCAAGATAAACATTTACAGAAAATAATTGCAAAATGTGCTGATTTTCAAGCTCACACGCGATATACAAATATTGAGCACGTTTTGGAAGATATAACCAACGTTGTTGAGGCTGTCGAATAATGCTAAAGCTAAAGGAATGTAGTAGTTTCACTCATGCTAAATCTGATAAAAGAGTAAACCAAGATTCGATCCTTACCCCTACTAGATGTGATGATGGGTTTCTTTTTGCAGTGGCTGATGGTGTTGGTTCTTATAAAGGCTCTGATTTAGCTTCAATGGCTGCTGTCGAGTATTTAGAAAAATCACATCTGTCCAAGGCTCGTTTACTTTCACCGGATTTATTTGAAGGTGTCTTAAGTAAAGTTAAAGAGCTGTCTAACTATGACCCTGAATATGAAGTGGCTTCAACCACACTCACCTATGCATACGTTAATTCAAATGAAATCATAATTGGTCATATTGGCGATTGTCGAGCTTACGTAAAGCAAGGAAATAAGTTGGTCCAACTAACTAAAGATCATACTCAGCATCAAATGCTGATTGATCAAAAGGTATATACAAAGGCCCAATTGAAAAACGCGTCAGGGAAAAACCTAATCACAACAGCTATATCTCAAGTTGTACCAATGAAGCCCGAGTTTTTCAGCTTTAAAGTTTCTGATTATGTTGATGACCTACAGGATTTAACTATTTATCTGATGAGTGATGGCGCACATGCGTATTGGGAGCTAAACCCTAGATTTTCCCCGAACACCATGAAAAATGTCACTAAATTATCTAACAGTTTACTACGACGTATTGAACGAAAAGGCGCAAAAGACGATTATTCGCTCGTTTCATGTACATTTGCTATTAGTTAAATAATCAAAGGAGCGTAAAGCTCCTTTTTTATTACGAATGTACCTCTCTGGACACACCAGTACCTCAATCGATATACGCTGAACTGAGTTGCGGCAAGTTAAACAGAAAATCGGCTTGTCCATTGTTGTTATCTGAAACCGGATAGACTTCAACATACAGGGGGTTACCATTACCTAAGTCGATAACGATTTCCTTCGTTTCTCCCGGAGCGACTTCAACCCAACCATTTTTAGTTTGAATTCGAATAGGGAAGTCCGAGGAGGCATTGTTAGTGATTTCGCCCTGCTGGTCACCCGTGGCCAACATACTGTTTTCGAGCGTGAGTGCTCGTTCAGTCAAGATGATCGCCATTGGTGTGCCATCTGATAAGTACAAGGGTGTGTTCGACTGCGAAGCCAAATAATCTATGGTGTTCATGACTATTAGGTTCTCAGGTTTGTAACTGAAACTCGTGATTTTAGAGTTTGAATTATTAAATTCGTCGGAAGCACTGACGGACAACGAGTAGATTTCATTTTCATCAAGCGTAGGGAACAGCTTAGGCAACTCAAGTTGATAGGTTTGGCTGTTAGCTGACTCGTCAAGAAGGGAGTAACCCAGTTGATAATCAATGTCATAACGTGACCCTTGTAAAGAGACTCTAATGTCATTGATGTTTGAGACGTCAGAAACGTTGAACGTCACCTTTCTCAAGTCGGTCACTTGATCTGGTAAGGCACCTCCATCATAACCCATGATGATTGAGGGAGCGGTCTTGTCACTCACGTAGGTAACGGCATGTTTACGCGCATCTGGACCGTGCCGCTCTCGGGCATACACATACACCTCATGAGTACCTTCTGGTAACTCCGTTAAATCGTATTGACCTTCAAACGTTGTGCTATTGACCGTTGAGTTAAATCGCCCGACATTGAGTTTGTTGCCATTGGCATCTTGCAGTTCATATCTGTCCATGTAGATTCGGTTTTGATAACACGTATGGCATGGTAACTCGACTTGCACAGACAATATCTTCGTGTCTTCGTTAAAGGCAGTCTTCTCTATCGATGGGTAATATTTATCATTGTACGACCCAACAGGGTATGTAGGGTTACTTGATAAAGTCTGGTCTGTACTGCGAACGGTGAAGCTACTGTGGTAATAAGCTGAACCACCAGCTGTCATTTTCCATGGTGAACTCAATGTAATTTCACAAACATCTTGGCCCGTTGGCACCGTACACGAATGGCCAGCATGATACGCAGTCTGAGGGTAAGTTCGGGCATTCACAAACAATCGAATTCGTTCTATTTGAACCGGCAATTCATGATTGTAGACACGGCGACTCCAAGAACCCCAGTCTTGTGTATCTGAATAATAATATTGGCCATATCTAGGGGCAGGGATTTTTGGTGCGCTGTCAGAGAGTGTCACTCTATATAGGCTTGGCCCGACAACATTTCGGTAATGCGCTTGGTTTCGCCATGAGATACCGATAGCCCCAGCTGGTGAGGTATCGACAAAATATATAAACCCGTCACCTCGGTCGGTGTATACGGCGTTAGCTCCAGAGGCCCAGATTCCCCCCGCATTGTTGAAGTTCCCAGAATTATCGCGAAAGTTCCAATCTGCAACACGGTATAAGACCGTTACGGGGTTAGTATCTACCTCCATGTCGCGTACATAGGGCTCGAATGCGGCTAATCCACCGATCACATTGCTACTGCCAGGAACCAATACACCAACAGCTTCTAGTGTGTCCGTCCGTAAAGAGTCCCAATATACATCTTGATAGGCGGTATAGGCGACATTACCGGCCTTGTCCGAAATCTTTGTTCGGGTTTGGAATCGATCAATCGCATTACCAAGTGGGAACAGACTAGAGTTCACTGAAAGGTTTATTTCAGCAGATAACTTTGACTCAGTGTAGGCAAGGCTTTTCGATTTATATGGGATACGATTGTCTTCGGCGTCAAAGGTGAAGGTTTCCATCTCTATACTATCAATACCCGAAACATCATTGACGTTTTTGACTTCAACAATGGTTGAGGTGTAGGACCCCATTTGAGCGGATAGATACCAACTACCGGCAGGGAGCATAGAGTTTACGTGACCCCCATACATGTATTTTACTGACATATTATCGGAGGCTGGTGGCGTGACATCCCTAATGATGTTCGTCGATTCTGAATTAACTACCACTCCATCCAGTGACAATGTTTCAGCCTGAACCGTATAGCTACCTTCCGACGGAATAGACACGCTAAGTAATGAGCCGAAATATTCACTGCTAAATGGATAGTAAGCATCATTAACGGTGATCACGTTGCCAGTGGTGGTGGTAACAGCTACGCCATTCTGAAGAATACTCACTCGGATGCGGCGATCTAACCCTGCGCTTACATGAATCCCTAATTGGCCGACGTTATTAATTAACGTGGATTCGGCAGTATTCGTTTTTACAAGCTTCGATATACCGAGTGTATCTGTGAACTCAAACCCCTCAATTGCTGAATGTGCGAACCCAGATGTGGTGAGACATAATGATAGAAAACATAATCGAAATTTCATAATTGACCTATTTAAATCAAAGTGAATTAGATTGATGCTATCAAGAGTGGCTTAAGAGAAATTCAAATAAAGGAAGAAATCGGGGTGTTTGATTGACGTTGGTGCTTTGGAAAAAGAAAAGGGCTCATAGTGAGCCCATTCTCGCTCTTGAAACCCCTTCCAAGAGACTTGTGCTCGCAAGACCTCTCCTGCGAGACTTCAATCCGAAGATTGACCTTCTGGAACCCCTTCCAGTCGGATTTGTATGGAGGAACTAAGAATAAACTAATGTCATTCATTTCGTTCAAAAACAGTATACACCAGAAAGATTGGTTGTTTAGCAAAAGAAACTTAATTAATAAGTAAAAATCGCCTCTCTATTTGAGAAAAGACGAAGACCGTCTAAATACAATGCTCTGAGTGTTATCAAAAAGGACGATACAATGAATAAATCCCGTTACCCCCTCTATGGTCTAATTGCGAGTGTCTTCATCATTGCAGGTTGTTCGAGCGAGCCGGAAAATGCTGCGTATTGTCCACCAATGAAAACTAATTATGGCGCCGTGCATGGACATGAAAATGAGAGTGAATATTTCAAGGCAGCAACACCACTGTCATTGAATGAATTCAATCGCAAGTCATACGAAGCGCCTATCATCGATGGTGAAGTTCATTTGACCGACCCTAAGCGTATATCCAGTCGATACGTATTGATGAGCCTCAATCATGGGAAGGAGTCCTTGTATGTCATCAGGCACGCCGCGATGGACTACTCAAGGTTAAGTGGGTACGACTATGCCTTCTTAGCCGAGCATAAAGACAACGCAACCGTAGTAACGAGTGGAGAAAAGGTGACAGTCATTGCGTCATCTGGACAACCAAACTCATTTCACTACATCGAAGCCCCCATTTACAAAGGAGGGTATGAAGGACGGCGCGAATGGAAAACTCAAACGTTTCCACATGGGGTGACAAATCAATTTGATGAACTGTATATCGACACGGCCATTTCCATTGATAACAAACCCTACGTTCTCGGTTTTGCTAAAACAAAGACAAGTTCAGGTGAACGAATAGGCGTTGTGCTATTTGATTTGACAACTAAAGGGTCATACAAGTACACAAGGTTGCTTGAATATAAGGGGAAGAAAGAACTACCTGGGAACGCGATGTACGTGTATCAACATGATAACGTGGTGATGGTCAGCGTGTTTGATAAAACGTTTAAGATCACCCATTCAGACTCGTGAAGGTAAGTGACCGATTGTTATTACTACTTCCGCAGAAGCTCCTGAATCGGAGCTTTTGTGCGTTTAGACAGTCGATATTATGCTTTATCTCTTATCTCCTTTCTGTTTTGTGAAATGTACATTCCACACATATTGGAAATTGAGTTCAGAACAGTATTGGAATCTATTCCCGGAAAATTTTTGCAGTAAATCTCTAGGGCCATTAATCCAATATGCATGCTTTGTGGCAGATTGACTGGTACGGCTCTGATCGGTTTGTCTTTCTGACCTACTTGAAAAAAGACTTTTGAACCTTGGTGCTCTACGCCAAAGAATTTCGATGATTTCTCACCTCCCACACCATGATTACCGAAATAAATCTTTTCGTAAAAGCCGAAACATACCCCGATGAACAATGGCAGTTCGATGTCTGTGAGTTGAATCGCGACCTTATCTTTCCAATTGAAAGACCGGTCACCTGAATTATTACTAATGGCCGCTTCTAAACGGATGGTATAGAAAATATTTTGTTCGCCATTCTCATCAACAATACCCTGTTGGCTAGACTTCAATTTTTCGTCAGGCTTCACTTCCAAAGCAGCTTTACCGCCATGAACCTTATAACTATGAGCTCGTATTTGGCGCATTGAATTCGGATCAGGTTCTTGGTTATTTGCTTTAAATGGGTTCGGCTTTAGTCCTGCATTTTGCGGGTTATTCGCTGGTGGTGTAGCTGGTGAAAACGCTTGGTTGTTTTGAGGTTGCTCGGGGTGCGCCGATCTTTGTTGATTTACAGGGACCGAATGTAGATTCGCACTTGATGGCGCATTGTTGTTTTGCGGTTTCTGAATTGGTCGATTGCTAGGTGAAAATGTTGGAGTGTTCATAAAAGTAGTCCCCGTGCGATATTTAACAGGGTTATACAACTTACAGCTGACTATTTAGCCATTGGTGAACTTTGTTCTATGTATTTTTCGATATCCGATAGCAATTGTTTTGTATGGACGCATAAGCGGTAGTAAACGGTGGGAGACTCATCAGCATAAGGGCTTAAAAACATATCTGCTGTGTATCCGGTATGATGATAGTTAGCAGCTCGTATGCCTTCAGTCAGAATGCGAAGCGGGATGACAGGGTAAGGATCGATCAGCGTTTGATTAGCTTCTAAAGATGACTGTAAAGCTAACTCAGATTGAAACAGTGCTTTGTTTAATGCGTCTTTTAAGTTGACCAGAGCCAGATGGGTTGAGGCTGAGTCAATCAACGTTAAAGGGTCTGTGTTTTTCATACCATCGTGTCTTGGTGGATCCAATTTCATATATTAGCATTTCTATATGTGTTGTAGTTATCATTCCCATAAATTTTAAACGCACAGCAAATAGATCAATTAGTCATCGATATTTGGCTGCCTATTTGGATTTTATGACTAAATAAAGTGTGAAGATTACGTATATCCAGTTTATCAATGTCTCGGTAACGGAAGCGTATGAACATTACACAGTACACATATATCAAAATATTCGGCACGCTCGTTGGATTAGTGTTGGCCGTATTGCTACTTAGTGGTCGGTATCAGATTTCATTGGTCCCAACAGCATTGGGTTGTTTACCTATCAAGGCCGCAGTCATCGACTCTAAGAATCATTTCCCCAAGCGTGGGCAACTCATGTCCTTCCTGTCGCTTAACGCTCAACCTTATTTCGCACATGGCACCAATTTCTTGAAAATAGCAGCTGGTGTTGCTGGCGATACCGTGACCTTTGACTTGGATGGAGTCACCGTGACCACCAAAGATGGGGAAGTCATTCGTTATGCGGCTGATGCTCGTCGAATGATTAATTATGCCCAAATCGACTTCGATACCCTCAATAAAACTTTCGTTGTCCCTGAAGGGCAATATTTCGCTCTTGGCACGCTACCTACCTCTTTTGATTCAAGATACTGGGGTTTAGTTGAACACTCTCAAATTATCGGAGTTGGCTATGCATTTCTCTAAGGCACACAACGTCTTGTTACTAACTTCATTCATTGCGACTTACGCGTTGGCTAACGGACAACTCACTCAAGAAGATCTGGATAATGTACAACGCAGTAACGATATCATATCCAACGCCCATGAAGTTCAAGGTACTCAAGCAGTTTTAGATGCAAGTAACCTGAACCCTAAAATGATGAAAGAATTGAAAGAAATGGCCGATCACGCCAAGTTGTTGAACAGTACCATTTCTGACCAATCGGGCTCTCTTATCGAATATCGGAAGGACGATACGCCAGATATCAATTTCAGAGCCCTTCAAGATGTTATCGATGATAACCAAACTCAGTATCAAGCCAATTCCATTGTCAATGAAGGACAACCAAAACCCTTAGCATTCGATCCCTCCACATTGACAATTGATAATCTCGATTCGATAAGCATTGAGCAGCCTAACCCTTCGTCTCCAAGTCAAAAAGTAGACAACAAATACGACGATGAAGAAGCGAACACGGTTTTTTGGATATTCGTGTCGAGTTCAATGCCTGATCACCAAATGAAAGAGGTGCTAGAGCTCGCTGCAGAGTGGGGAGGCCGTGTTGTGTTTAACGGCTTACGACCTGGCGACGTGGGCGTACCAGATATGATTAAAGGTTTGTGGCAATTAAAGGTCAAACTGGCTAATGCTCAAGATGACATACGCACGCATGCCGAGAACCCAGACAAACTTAAACGAATCAATAAAGCCGCTGTTTACATGGATCCAATGGCATTTGAGCGTTTCAACATTGAACAAGTTCCAACGATGGTTTATGAGCGCAAATTATCCGATAACACAAAACTCGTCGGGAAAGTGAAAGGTCTAATCAGCGCAAGCTACTTACAGAACGAGACGGAAAGCGCGGCAGCAAACCCTGATTATGACGGCTCCGAGGTATTCCTTGGTGAAATGGGGTCCATATTTCCTATCGCAGAAAAAAGCTTCATTGAAGAGTCAAAAAATAGAATGAGGGCCGTGGATTGGGAAACGGAACAAAAACAAGCAATAGCACGCCATTGGCATAACCGCAGTTTTCATACTCTTCCACCAGCCGTGAAAGACCGTGAGTTCGACTTTGACCCAACAGTGATAGCCACTGGTGATGTGAAAGCGGTCAATGGTCTTATTCTGGCCAAGAAAGGAGAGTTAATAAATCCCCTCAAGCCGCTTAAAAACCACGACATAGTACCTGCACATTTAACCATGTTTGTCTTTGATGCGACCGACGAACAGGAAGTGGAGTTTGTAAAGTACATGTCTCTCAATGAATCTCGCGGGAAAGTGAAACTCATATCTACACGTATCGATAAGGATAGGGGGTTTGACCATATATCTGAGTTAAATAAGAAGTTCACCTATGACGTGACCATCCTGACTAAAGAAGTCATCGACCGATTTGATTTGGAAGTGACCCCGACTCGGTTAATTAGTACCGATGAGGGTATGTTCCAGATAAATGAGTATTCGGCGCAAACAGTCACTCAGGTCAACCTACAAGTGGCTGACGGTGGCCAACCTACACCGCTCAATCAATCCAAAACAAACTAGTTAAGGAAAACACAACATGATTAAGAATCTCGTACTTATTGGTTTCGGCGTCGCTCTCGGTGTGTGGTTGGCTGATACACAACCTAATCTAGCCAACTCAGTGAGAGACATTACTGAATCAAGCATTGATGCTGCAGATCAGCTAATGAAAGATAACCCAAACTTCTCGAATTCCGTGAACAACATTAAAGAACAAGGTATTGACGCTGCTGGTGTTGTGATAGAGCAAGTGAACAAGAACTAAAGGGAGGAACATATGATTAGGTTCTTTTTGATTGGTTTGATGTCCACAATGATAAGCATGGCGAGCTTATATTCTGTGGCTGCGGATAACGACAAGGCAGGCGACTTATGTCCCGATGCCAACATCTTGAGTACAGTCATCGACGGTATGTGTTGGAGCTGTTTACTTCCAATTCGACTAGCCGGTATTGGTGGGGACGCGCCTAAAGGTGCCGCTTCGAGCAAGCCTTTTTGCATGTGTGCTGATGAGCTAGGTGTCCCTGAATGGGGTATACCGCTCGGATTCTTCCAACCATCAAGGATCGTATCTTTTTCACCAACGCCATACTGCATGCCTTCATTCGGTGTTCGTTTGGCAGACGATAATACCCGTGCTGGACAAGGCCGAACAGAAACAGCGATTGACGATACAGAAACTTCTTTTTTTCACTATAAATATTGGGTTTACCCAGTAATGCAAATGATTGAAATGTTTGCCAATGCGGATTGTACCTATGATGGGGCGACAACATTGGATTTGGCGTACTTTTCCGAAGCCGACCCGTTGTATCAAGATGATTTGTTGGCGTTCGTGATGTTTCCGGAAACCGTTATCTTTTCGAACCCAATAGCGACCTCTATCTGTACAGCCGATTGCGCTCAAATACTGGCTGGTGGAGAGGTAGTTGAAAACTATTTTTGTGCTGGGTGTTCAGGGAACCTTTACCCAATGACTGGTAATAATCAGTACAGTGACGATCCGGTACGTGGCACTTCGTTGTTAACCACGCGTTTGATGGCCACTCTACACCGACGTGGGCAAGCACAGCTGACAATGGGTAATCATATGATTCAAGACAGTTGTGAACCGAACTACGCGCCAATGTTGCCAAAAACACAATATCGTTCATCCATGCTTTACCCAGTAAGAGAGGCGAGCTCGCAACCTAAAGGTGGGGGAGGATCTTCAATTCCACTATCAACAGGTTGTTGTCATAAGCTCGGTGACAGTGTTCTTAAGTGGGGTAACGGGCGATTGGTCCCTGGTCGGGAAGCGTTCGTTTATCTTATGTATTCTTGGAATGATTGCTGCTTAAGGTAACTTTAGAGAGCCACCCTAACGGGTGGTTTTTTGTATTCGTTTAACAAAAACTCAAAATGCCCTCGCTATTTGAAATTTTTTAAGTGTTACGGGATTAACCTGATCTTGTTTTGAGAAAAAGGCAGGGCGTTATGTTTAATCGAATACTGACTCACTTTAGCTTGTTCGCGTTTCTGGTTCAGATCTTTCATGTTTCTTTTATCGGTGTGCTGTATGCATCTACCTCAACGGTCACCTACGCACAGAATATGTCACTTGATGAGATATACGGAAACTTTCAAACACCTACTTACAGCGGTGGTAATGCTACTGTAGGTGGTAACTCACTAGGCAACTCAGAATTGTTTGGGTTGGATGTTGAGCGTGTTGGATCAGAAGGGCAATTTGACGCATACCAAGCTTATCAAAATGAAAATAAACTGAGAGAGTCAGGACAAGGTGTTTCAGATAGGTTTTCGAATAACACCGTTGGTAGTGAGTCGGACTATGACGCTAAGGCTTACAACACATTAAAGCTGAATTATAACGACAATTACCAAAAACTAGAGTCCGATGACTCTATCATGGTCGATGCCGACAACATTTTTAAAGAGTTGGCCAATAACCTAGATGATGCCAATTCAGATTTTTATAGCGCTTGCACGACAGAAACAAATACGTACTCAGTAAACAGAGAGTATGTCGGGAAAGTCAAAAATGAATGCATGGAACCCGACCGTTCCAATCTAATGAAGTGTGAATTAAAAAGACACACAACCTACCCTTTGAAAAAGCGCTCTGGTAGTGGCGATGTAGAAATCGTCGATTCACATACTTTTAGACTGACCGTAGGTGACCCAACCGACAACAGTACTAATGACCATGGAATGGGCTGTTACCACAAAATCAACTTTGTTGAATTTGAGCTTGAAGAAGATGTCCGTATCAGTTCGGTAACTTTCGAGCGAGTGTGGGTGGATGATGTCATTCAATTTACACTAAATAATGAAATCGTTTATCAATATGTACCCACTAAATCGTATTGGTTTAACAATGGCAGTTGTCGTGATGGCGATTGTACTTCATACCCTGATTACGATGAAAACGGCAATTGGGTGCATCCATATGTAGACGAAACTGGCTTTCCATACCAACACACTAACTGTGAATTCAGCTCCAGCCGAGTGTTTACTACAAATACCAACATAACAAGCCAATTTGAAGCTGCTCGTGCTTCTAATCGCGGAATCGTTAAATTCAAAATGCGTTTGGGTGTCGGCGGTGGAGGGGAAGGTAAAGCCACCATTCTCGTCCGTACTGTGGACCCAATTGACCCTAAAGAATTCATTGAGCAATCTCCAGTTGGTTGTGCTGCGGAACTCGGTTGGATTCAAGACCCTTCGACGTGTGATGTGTTTGGTAGCGAAGGCGATCATATATACATCAACCCAGACTGTAGTAATCCACTGAATCAGAGTGGTGGACAACAAGGCATGATGTGTAGCTACGGAGGGTGGGAATGTGTGGAATCCGAAGCCGCGCATATCGATGATTATGATCAGTTCCTAATTGGTTTGCCTATTAACGTGCCTCGTCCGGGTCAAACGAGCGATGGTAAAGCGTGTTTAAAGGCCAATGCTGTCAACTACGAATGTAATCCTTTACCGGACCAACAGATTTGTGGTCAACCATACTGGCCAGAAAGCAATGAGAGGGTTTGCACTTCTTTCACTGAATTTAACGCCAATATTCCGGATCGCTGTGAGCCTTACAGAAATAATGCCGACTGTGCGTTAATTGAACAAAACCCAGCCTTTGTTGACCCTATAACGGGGCGAGCTTACGTCCAAGAGTCAGTCTACGAATGTAACACTTATACAAACGGAAACTATTCGTACACGATGGAGGAAGACATTTGCACGGGTGAAATGCAGTGTGTGGGTGGAGATTGCCGTTATTCAGAGCTTGAAATGAATGATGACTTTGCGGAAGCAATGGCGACGTTCAAGATGCTGGAAGACATTAAATCGAATATGGAATGTGAAAATCCAGATGATGTCTCCACCTGTAAAGTCTTCAATGGTGAAGTGTCATATTGCGGTATCGAGCAGACAGGGCTTGGTTTTAACTGCTGCACACTATCCGCAGGACAAACCAATATCTTCGATTACATCAAAGGCGTCTATCATCACTATGCGATGGAACAATCACTGGCTGGATTGGCAAGCTCTGGTGCCGGATTCGGTTCCTGGGCATCTAGTTACCCAACTCCTGTTACCAATACCGTAACTTATGTGACCGATGCTGTGAGCGCTGGTTGGGATTTTGCTGTACGTAACATCACGGGTGAAGTCGGGGAGGCCGCAGCTGAGGCCGCAACAGAGAGTTTGCTCGATGAAATTAAAGGTGAATTGATGAAAAAGGTCGCAGACCTGCTGCCTGATGCAATCCGAGATGCGATCTTTGATACTGTGACGGAGGGAACCGGTTCGACAGCTACTACTACAGTGTCACTCAACCCAGCTGTCTCTGGCGCATTTGCAACTATTATGGCCGTTTATGCTGCCTATCAACTAATTAAGTTGGGTGCAATGATGATTTCGGAATGTGACGACCTTGAAATGGGCATGGGTATGAAGCTCGACCAACAACAATGCATATATGCCTCAACAAGTTGTTATAAAGACACTCCATTTGGCTGTCTCATAAAGCGTAAGCACTATTGCTGCTACCCGAGTCCATTGGGGCGTATCATCATGGAACAAGCGGCACCTCAACTGAATATCAGCCTCGATCCGAGAAATGGACAATGTTCAGGCATGACACTTGAACAAGTCAGCGAGTTGGATTGGGACACTATTGATTTAACCGAATGGGAAAACTTGATCATGGCCTCTGGTTTAGCCGTTGAACATGACGATTTAAATATCGATACCCTGTCGAGCCAAGCTTGGATGCCAAACAATGATGATGCAATGAACCCTGTCGACCTTAACCAAGCACGTTTCGAGTCAACTGACGCCGACGCGAACTTGAAAGAAACACATGATGCAGCAACACCTGGTAACTTGGATTGCTCGGTATACCCTAGACCACCAGTGTGTGACTCACCATTATCGATTTTGGACGATTAGAGTTATTTAACAAGGATAAATGGAATGAATGAACTGACTGAATTACAAGCTGGTTTAGCAATATTACAAGCTCATTGTACGAGGGGAAAAGTTATTGTTGAGGCAAACACAAGGGGAGTTGGAATCAACGTTACCTTACGTGCGCCAAAGAATGAGCAATCAGGTTTACTGGATAAGCTGCGGTCAGTCGCACCATTTAAAGGCAAAGAACAGCTAATTTCTCTGTGGGTCGATGACCTTAAATTCTATGAGTGCCGCTTGGAGAAATATATGGTTTATATCTCAGACACGTAACTTACTTCAGTACATCAAAAAGGGCTTACAATGTAAGCCCTTTTAATTCCGATAGAGTATTTAGCCGTCTGACTCTAATTGCTCAACACGACTGATCTCGTCGTCGCACGAGATAGCGGTTATTTCGACATCTTCATACTTCGAATCCGCGCAGAACGCTTGTGTCAACTTTTTGGGTAGGGACGCCCCCTCTTGAAACTTGAAAACCACTGTCATGAACTGTTCCATATTCGGCCTCCTTACTGCGTAGAAACTTTCGTATGCGAGTTTTTGTCTTTAGCTCGCTCAAGAATCTCAGTGACCGTCGAGTGATATTCTGCCAAACTTTGACTGAATTGCTGTCCATCAACCGGCTTAACGAAATAGTACACCGTGTCATTGTTACGCACTGCATTGATGTTAGGAATGTACTGAGAATCAGCGATATATTCCTTCATCGGTAAACTCATAAAAGTAGCGGTCGGGAGCTTAATAGAAGGGCTGGTGGATAAGCCATTGGCATTTACAAAGCCTGTTGTTTCAGCGTCGCTGTATTGCATGTGTGCTATCAGGCTACTGTAATAAGTAAATCTGACCGCGATGACATTTGTATCTGGGATCTGCTTTTTAAGGTCAGCATCGAACACGTCTGTACTGAAAGGTTCCGAAATAGACCGTACACCGACTCTCGTCCCTAAGAAGGCAGTGTCCACTCCTCTGAAATATATCGCTGCGTGGGAGTCCACGTTTGAATCAAGTGGATACCCTTCAACACAAAGGCTTTCACCACCATTGTATCTTTCATCGTAAAACTTCGAATCTGGCGACAATGGTTTTTTGCTAAAGGATTGAAGTGTGTCGAATGAGGGAACCATTACCGCATCCATTTTAGACATGACAACCTTACACATTTCATACTCGTCTAAGCCACTATAAGTATCAGCATCCAAGTACATAACTAGGTTTCTTCGATCCCAACCGTACTTTTGATCCGCTAGGATGGCCAATCCGAAACCCGTTGCCATAGAGCCCAATGGTAACCCTAATAACGTAGACCCCACATAGCCACCGATCCCCACATCCGAAATTGCACCTTTAGGTAAGGTTTGGTCTTCGATGATCGTTCCACTTCCTGCTGAACGGGTAACTTGGAGCGCGATACTTGATGTGCCTAACTCCGGTACTTCGTATTTTGCACTATTGGACGCACATGCATTCAAGAGTAAAGCGGCGGTAATGACTGATGCTGTTTTGAATAGGTCCATAATTCTGTCTTCCTTAGCCAAGTGAAACTGTATGAGTATTTATTAAATCTACTTACATTTATACATCATGAGCAGAAAAATACACAAAACCAGCCAATGAAAACGGGGGGGAAATGGGGGGAAGCTTCGGATTATTTTCAAAATTAGTGACGGATGTCGAAACGATGTAACAAAGTGAATTTCCTTCGTTAATTGAACTTTGTAGCTAAATAATCTCCTACTCTGATGTACATATTCAAATCCATGAAGCAGTACGAGTCACGTATATGTTAAATCCAGATCAACATCTTTGCGTTAATGCGGAAGGCCATATTATGGTTGTTGCATTGCCCGGTTCAGGTAAAACTGAGGTGTCAGTGCGTTATGCTGAACGGGTGCTTACCGATTCCGAGCTACACGCAATTGCCATGCTGACGTTCACAGATGCAGCGGCAACCAACTTAAAACGTAGGCTTAAGTCGACAATGCCAAGAAGTCAGACTCTTCGTGTATTTCCAAGCACTTTTCATTCTATGGCTGTGCAGCTTTGGCGTCAGACGAACTCATATAAAACGATTGTTATGGGTGGACACTTAAACATCTATATTGAGCGAGCGATGCGTGCTTGTCATGTGGCGATGAGTTATGAGGAAGCAGAGAAAACGATAAGTACGATCGGACAGTATTTAACTATACCTCGCTCAGAATTCTCATCTATCAAACTGAAACTTTTTGCAGCTTATGAAAGCATCATGCGAAAAGAGGGCAAAGTCGACCTAAATCAGATATCTCGCGACGTTATCCATGGTCTGCGAGATGGAACAATTCGACCACTGTCAGAAACTTTAGGCGTTACTCACATATGTGCTGATGAGTTTCAGGATTCCGACGATCTCCAATATATGTTTCTTTACGAGCACGCTAAACGAGGTTGTTGCATCATGGTTGTTGGAGACGATGACCAATCAATCTATGCCTTTCGAAATGCAAGAGGGGTCGATAACTTCCGTAACATGCAAGCTGATCTAAACGCGAAAGCCTACAGCTTAAAAATTTGTTATCGATGTCCACCAGCAATACTGAATGTGGCCAACAACCTGATTCAACACAATGTAGAACGAATTCCAAAAGAATTAAGGTCACACGTAGAGGAGGGCGGTGTTGTCGATTGTCATGGCTTTAAGGATGAAGACCATCAAGTTGAAAGTGTTGTTGAAGGTATCCTTGCCGATCAAGGCGGGTGGGCGGTACTGGCAAGAACCAATAAAGAAATCGATACAGTTGAGCTGGAGTTGTCCAAACATAAAGTGAAAGTTAAGCGCCTCGGCGGTAAGAGCTTCTTTGAGTCAGCCGATGTGATTTGTTATATCAAGTTGATGTGGATGCTGACACACCGTAACAGTCGGTATCTACAAGATTTCTTGGCTTACATGCATGAAGATGAGGTGATGATTGATATGGCGAAAAGTGCTAAATCAAATGGAATCGACTTTATTGGGACGGTAACCACCTTAACCCAAAGCCAATCATTGCTAATCCACACCCAATCAATTTTTGAAATGTTCATGCATGAAGGTGTCCCAAAAGAGCCAAGCAAAACGGTCAACGCCGAGTATCAACGAAAGATCATTTCAATGGTGATGGCGCAACGAAATATGAACTCTCCTGCGGCTCTTGGAGCAATGGCTGACATCCTAACCAAAACAGCTGCGTCACTTGGCAGTTTGGCTAAGGCCGCAGATCAGTTTCATGACCGGATAACCAAAATAAACGCTAAAAAGGCTGAAAAGATTGGCACAGATGAGGTAGTGATCGCTACGTTGCATGGCTCTAAAGGACTAGAGTTTCCGAAAGTTGCGATATTGAGCTGTCAAGATGAAAGAATTCCGCAACCAGATAAAGATGGTTTAGGCGAAAAGCATTGGGAGGAAGAGCGTCGCTTGTTGTATGTGGGGATAACAAGAGCTGAGAAGTACTTGCGACTGTGTTTCTTCAAAGAGCAGTTGTCATTTTTGAGAGAGGCGGTTCCAGATCGAATTGAGTTGGCCGTACAACAGCGAAATGAAGAGCCAGATTCGGCAGCTCAGGCAGAAAAACTACAACAGCTAAAAAATGAGTTTTTGAACGCTTCTTAACTCAAGGAAAAGTTAAACACTAAAAAAGCTGCGCTTAATTTACAAAAGTCTCCCGTTCTTGGGGTTTACTATAGGTGATTTACCCGAGAAATTTTTTCACTTTTTTAAAGTGATACTTTTCTCCCTTAGTTGGAGAGCTAATAGCAATTCTCCCATAGATTTATTCTATGTCCCCAGTGACTTTTTTAAGTCATAAACCTGACCCTAAAGTGGGCTATAGATATCCCACTAGGGGATTACTCTATCTATAGTTCCACGTTATTTTATTAATGAGGAATTAATTATGAAACCTTTCCGTTCAAACAATGGCCTTATCGCATTCGTAGTTACTGGTTCTCAAATTGAGAATGGCAACACGACCATCTGGGCCGATCAAGTTACCTCTTGGGTAGACGGTCAAAACCAAATGCAGTCACGTACTAACCAGATTCAACTTTTTGCCCATGGGCAATTAGAGTTTCCAGTCGGTGTTGGTTATGTGTGTAAAGTATCTCTTAAGACGTGCAAATTCACTGGTAACAATAACAGCGAACTTACGCATACTTATTATGAACTTCATAATGTGTTAGGCGAAATTGATGGCAATTCTGTTAATCAATTTGGACTACCTTCATTGTGTAACTTTACGCTTGGCGGCAATGTTGGTTCGATTGAACAGAAAAATGCAAATGGCAGTACTTGGTACAATGTTTCAATTGCATTGACTCGTTCATTTAAAGATGAGCAACAAAATTGGCAAGATGAAACCCACTGGGCTCGCCTGTCAATTTCACAAAAAACTTTTGATCAGAACTTCAAACAAGGTTTAGACAAAGGTGATTCTTTAATGGTCGAAACTGAACTCTCTACTAACGATTACACCGACAAAAACGGCAATAATGTCACTGGACATGAATTCCGCGTTAGTCGTGTTCTTGGTATGGTTAAGAAGTTCGAACTTCAAAGCTTAAAAGCTGCGAATCAAGCCCCACAAAACAATGGATCTGCGTACAACAACGCACCACAGCAAAATGCTCCTGCGTATAACAACGCACCGCAGCAAAATGCTCCACAGCAAAATGCTCCTGCGTACAATAACGCTCCACAGAATGGTCCAGCGTATAATGCACCACAGCAGAATGCTCCACAGCAGAATGCCAATAATGCACAACAACCTGACTCTACACAGCGTCAATTCCGCCCACAAGCAGGCAACGGAAATTTCCGTCAGCGTGCTTATAATCAGCAATAATTCGAGGTACGCGGATATGAATTTTTCTCACCAGAAAAATGTATCTGCAGCACGAAAAAGGCGCGCTCTGCGCCTTCTTCGAAAGGCTCAGATACTGAATAACCCCAAACTTCTTCATAAAGCAGAAATGCTACTTGAAGATGCTAATAAAGCTTTCTTTCTCAAGACAGCTTAACCCCTTAATTAACTACCCATATTAATTTAACCCCACACTTCATTCCTGGAGGAATTAACTATGTCTAATGCTAACCCTGTGACTACTGTAGACACGAATAACCAACCAACTTCTACTGTTGAAGAAATTGATTACTCAGAGATGATTACTGTTCGTATGGCCGACGTGTTCAAACCGTTTGTCCCAGCAGCAGTAACGGCAGTTATTCAGATCCCTAAACACCGTCATCCAGATGTACCTCGCGAAATCGCAGGTTATATTCCAGATGAAAAACAACTTTCCCAAGTTATATCTTGGTTTTGCTCACCTCAACGACCTAACTTCATGCATATGGTTGGTCCTACGGGCTCTGGTAAAACTGATTTCATGCTTTGGCTTTGTGCTCGCCTTAATTGGCCAACTGTGCTGGTGTCTGTTAACCCGACATTACGCCCTGAGAAGATGCAAGGCCGCTGGGTGTTGTCAAACGGTCAAACGGAATATGTTTATGGACCTATCGCTGACGCTATGAAACACGGAAAATGTGTTTTGCTTGATGAATGTGATAAAGGGTCTTTAGATTTTATTGCCAAACTTCACCTTCCTTCTGAGATGACGAAACCTTGGTCTATTGAAGACACAGGAGAAATCATCTATCCACACCAGAACTATCGTTTTGTAACGTTAGGTAATACTTCTGGAGAAGGGGACATTTCTGGTTTGTATCCATCGTCTCGACGTTGGGATACGGCTTTTCGAAATCGTTCATTCGTTGTGCCTTTTCCGTATTTACGCACGGAAGTAGAAGAGAAAGTGGTAATTGGTAAATTTCCGTTCTTACGCGACCACAAGAAGTTACTTAAGAAGTTAATCCAGTTTGCTAATGCTATGCGTGATGCAATGTTAGGTCCTAATCGAGATCGAACAACCAAATCTGGTATTGGAACGGCTTTTTCAACTCGTGTGGTTTTATCTTGGTGCTACTACATTCAAATTAATGGTGATAGAGCTCCACTGCGTGCTTCGTTTAATAATGTATTTTGGAATGGCTGCGACACTCGTGACAAAGCTGATATCGAAAAGATTATTGATCAAGTGTTCAAAGATAAGAATGGTCATATTCTCGATCAACCGTATACCTGGTTGAAAGAGCAATCAAAAAAGTAACAAGCAATGATTCAGAGTGTGATGAGGCTGATTTGCCAAGATCGGATTTAGACGGTCTAGATATCAGTACAATCAAGTTCAAAATGTATCATTGCAATGACAATGGAAGTAATAAGCTTTGGGGATATACGTGCCTTGGTGCCGACACACTGGTTGTTTACGGAGCCAAAGGCCAAAAGCTTAACTTCTATCGTAAAACCCATCAGTCTGAGTTACTAGCGCGTAACTACATCGACAAAAAAGTTAAAGAGAAAATGAAGAAGCAATATCAGTTTACACAGATTAATTGTTTCAGCAAAAACGAACTTAGGTTCGCTACTCCTTAACAAGCCTACCTAACCCCTTCAGGGACTAGATTCCCTGACCGGGATCAGTCCCTCCAATTTTTATTCCTTGGAGGAATTATGAAAGACATCAACGATACCCAAACTCTCGATATCGATACAGTAGCTCAAAATCAACTTGACCAAGTGGCTCAACAAGATGGCGAATTTGCTAATCGACTCGAAAATGGGCTTGTGATTATCGATGTAACTACTTCTGGCCGTGATGGAGAGAAAACGTTAGCGAATGCTAAAACTCTCTTAGACGAAAAGGAAGTGAATTCAAAGATTGCTCGTAAAGCCCGTATTGAGTGGTTTCCTCGTTCTGAGTTGCAGTTTAAGAACACATTGGAGACTAAGGCACGCCGCGCTATTGCAGCCCGAGGTGTCCGATATGGACGCGTTACCGCGATTCCAGTTGATGAACTTGACTCTCTACTCGTTGAACTCAAGGCAATTCAAGCTGAGTTTTATTCAGAAGTCGCTGACCGTGATAATCGCTATGACACCATAGTTGAAGAACACAAGAAAGCTAACCCTGATATGGCTGAAATTATTGAGTCTTTGAAGACCCCTAAAGATGATTTCTTTAGACGTTTTCAATTCAACGTGTTGCCGCCGATGGCCTTCAAACCTTATTTCAATGATGACCAACAGGAAGCTGTTGATTACATCGTGGAAGGGATTTTGGATAATGTCGCGGAGCAAGCTGTTGTTGTTTATGAAAAAATTATTGGTAAAAGTTCAATGATTCAGCGAACTTTCAAGCCAATAAGAGCTATTCGTGATTACGTTTACTCAATGTCATTCCAACACACTGTGTTTGACCGATTGGTTGATGAACTTGATGAAGCGTTCGATACCTTACCCAAAACTGGGAACATCGAAGGCTCAGATATGACCTACGCGGTTAAATTGGTACATAACCTTACAGAACGTGGCTCCATCTTAAATGGCATTGTGCCGGTGATGGAAGTCGCAGATGAATCTGAACCGAGAATTATTGACGCGATTAAGGACTCAGTAGTTTCTACTGATACTGACAGCGGCAATAGTACTCCTACCTATGAAGAAGTCACTGGCGAAACGTCAACAACCGGCTTCTGGTTCGGCTAACCCCACCTACCTAACCTAATGAGCTCCCTTTGGGAGCTCTATCCTATTTTTTGGAGGAACACCTTATGGCTTCAATTCAAGAAGTTCAAAACACAATGCGAGTTATTACAGATATTCATGCACGATTTGACGTAAATATCTATTTTGACCGTCGAACTTGCTACACGAATGGCAGAGATATTTACATCAATGCTGGTGACCCCTCTGATGAAGTTTGGTCACGACTCGTTGAAGCAAAAATTACTCATGAAGCTGGTGGTCATTTACGATTCAGTGACTTCTCAGTCTTCGAGAAACACCTCAAGGGTAAATCAAGCACGTTCTTATCAATCAACAATATCATTGAAGATTGTCGCGTAGAGACTGCTTGTATGAAGGAGTTTTCTGGTGCCTACTGGGTATTTCAGAAAATGACTTATGACTTGCTCGAAGAGGGTTATTTTCAGGAACCAATAATAAGTGACGGCCCCGCTGGGTTGTTATTTGCTTGGTTATTGTATTCTGGTCGTGGTATTGCAATTGAGGGCCAATCTCACCTAAAGAAACTTGGTGATGATGCTCGACATCTACTGATGAAATTAGGTACTCCAAACTCTCCAATTTTTGATGAAATTGAAAAGCGGATGATTAATTGGGGTAAATTACCTTCAACAGTGGCTGCTATAGATGAAACCATCGAGGTTATGCTTTTATTAAAGCGTCTTTCTAAAGAGCAACCGCAACCACCACAGCAACAACAATCGGCTAATCAGAATTCAGATTCAGACGATGATTCA
>NZ_MCYD01000546.1:0-8184 GCF_002876325.1 Vibrio sp. 10N.261.52.A1 | reverse complement strand
AAGTAATACTGTTCTATATAATTAATTCGCGATGCGAATATAGAGTCATTTGATTTATTGCATCGAGGTGAAACTTATATTAATAACGATCAGAGCGAGGTTAATTTGAATAATCCAAGATACGATTTAGTAAGCCGTGTACTGCACTGGGTAATGGCTTCAGTAATCATTTATGCCACAATCGCAGGTTATGTGATGCACTATGTGACCAGTCATCCAGAGCTGTTTTCATTCTTATCAGTGCTTAACATGTCATTGGCGACCGTTGCGACGCCATTGCTCGTGGTTCGTTATATCTGGAGTCACTTTCGCTCTTCTCCAACCATGCCAACATCAATACCAGAGGGGCAAAAGTGTGTGGCTAAGCTTGCTCACTCTTTAATGTACCTCGCCATGTTTATGGTGTTCAGTACAGGCTATTTGATGCTGGAACAACCTTACTCATTATTCTGGTTAACCACTGTCGAAAACCTAATTACCAACCCAGCAATCAACAGCTTCTTCTTTTATTTACATCGTGTCAGTTGTATTGCCCTAGCTTGTTTGATTGTTTTACATATTAGCGCAGCACTTAAACACCACTTTGTCTCTAAGAACTATGTATTAAAAATGATGATTTAAATAATACTGTGAGACTTTGGACTTAAAGCTCGACCAAAAAAAAGCCATAGCACTTCTGATATGGCTTTCTTTTTCGGCGTGATTATTTGGATTGGTTATCCAGCATCACTTGCCAGTATTCACATTTAGCAAGAAACTCTTTTAGGTAGAGTTCAGGGTTAGCTAGCTTCTCGCCGCCCTTAACATCAGCACCAGTCACTCGCCAGAAACTGCGAGTCACTACGTTTCTATGATAAATAAAATCGCTAAGTTCGTTTTTTTTCAGCGGTAGTTGTTCACCGAACGTCTTCTCATACAAGCTGAGCGTTGCTTCTTGATGGCTCGCCTTCTCTCTCAAAAAAGTATCTAGGTCTAAACCGAGCTCTTTCTGAGCATCTTTTGACAAGGTTTTCGCTAATTTAGAGATCACATTAAACAGCGCCAACTCTACTTTTTGGGCCGCTAGTAACGATGCACCCAAAAGTGCATGTTCATTGGAGATCTGTTGCTCTGTTGCTGAAACGGTAGCTGTTGTCACTGTGTTAACCTCAAGTTGTCATAACGGATATTATTGAGCGTTTCTGATTACGCGCTTTTGCTAAGCTGAGCTCGTTCAGCGTCAACGATCACAAAGCCAGTTGCGTCTTCACTTTTCTCTACTTGCACTAAACCTTTGAAGCCAATTTGCGACAGTTTCTTCGCAAGATGCTCAGGTGCGGTTTCAAAAACCACCGACATGAAAGGTAAATGCTCTGCGGAAACAAAGCCATGCTCGTTAAACAGGTCCATTGCGTGAGATAAATGGTCTGAGTCGGTTAATTCAATGATTTCTACAACTTCTTCCAACAACATTTTCGATTCCATATTCGCCAGAAAGTGACTGACACAAGCACGTAAATTTGCTCGCATACATCCCGATGCCCAAAGACACCCCTTTAGTAGTAGGGAGATCATAACATATTAATAATCGAAAAATATGTTTAATTTCCCTAACCTACTGGGAATATTAGAAACAAGATAAATTGGTGAAGCATAGACAAGACCAATTCGTCTTATTGAAAGCAACAGCCTGATTTTGGGCAATTAGGCTAACGTAGCTTGAGAATCGCCCGTTTCTACAATCGATTCTTGTAACAAGCCAGCATAAATACCATTGTGCGCCACCAGTTCTTGATGATTACCTTGCTCAACAATTTCACCCTTTTCCAACACCAAAATGGTGTCTGAGTGACGAACAGTACTCAAACGGTGGGCAATCGCAATCACGGTTTTCTCTTTGAACAGACGCTGCATCGCTTTTTGAATGAGATCCTCGGTAATCGAATCTACCGAACTGGTTGCCTCATCCAGCATCATCAGTTGTCCCCCTTGAGCAACGGCTCTTGCAAACGAGATAAGCTGAGTTTGCCCAACCGATAGATTCGCCCCGTTCTTATCTAGTTGGAAGCCATAACCTTGAGGCAGTTGTTCAATAAACTTATCGGCATAAACATAACGCGCGGCCTGCTCAATCTCGGTACTTGATAAATGTTCTTTACCTAGTGCGATATTGAACGCAATCGTCTCTTCGAATAAATGCACATCTTGCATCATCACCGAGAACAAATGTGCCGAGTCTTCACTAGAGATCTGCGACAGCTCAATGCCATTCAGCAGTATGCTACCTTCATAGTCTTGGTAGGTTTTCGAGATCAGACGTAGAATCGTTGACTTACCTGAGCCTGTAGAGCCCACCAGTGCAATTTGGTGTCCTTTCTCCAACACAAACGAAACATTCTTTAGAACGTACGGAGCGTCGTCTTTGTAGCGGAAGCTTACGTTCTTAAACTCAAGGCTTTCAAACTGCTCTAAAGGTTTAGCAACCTTGTCTGATGGCAGTAAGTTACGCCCTTCTTCTTCGGTCGGTTCAACAAACAACTCTTCGATATGATCGAATGCTGCAAATGAGCTCTGAATAGAAGCAATTTGCGAAGTAAAGTCGCGGATCGGCACGAACACTTTTTCTAAGGTATTAATGAAGGCAATTAACACACCTAAAGTCAGTGCGCCCTCAATCACTTGCTCAGAGCCATACCAAATCATTACCGCAATGGTGATGGATGTGATACCAGAAATGAACGAGAACAGAATCGCATCGTATTTATTGATCTTTTTCTGTGCTCTAAGAAACTCGTCGGTATAGCCTTGGTAACGTTGTTCTACTTGCTCTTCTGCTCGGTACATCTGAACGGTTTTCATGCCAAACAAAACTTCTTGCAAGAAGCCAATGCCTTGAGCCAATGACGAGCGAGTAATCTTATATAGAGCACGAAGTCGATTTCGAACGTGCACAGTCAGATACATAACCGGAGGCATGATGATCAATACGATCAGCGTCAGCTGCCAATCAATTAAGAACATCATGACCAACAGAGCAATAGTGTTAATGCTGTCTTTTACCAAACCGACTACCGACTGAACAAACGTCTCGCCGATGGTTTCTAAATCGCTGGTTAGACGCGAGAGCGTGACGCCAATTGGAGTGTTATCAAAATAGCTGCGTGGCAACTTCAAAACACGAGCAAACAACACTGAACGCATGTCAGTGATGGTGTATTGACCCGTTTTGCGCAAGTTATACGCGTAAGTGGTGTCCACGATATAACTGGCGATTAGCACGGCAACCAGGTAGAAAACGTATTCTAACAGCCCGTCCATATCCCCATGGCTCAACTGAACGTCGATCACTTGAATAATCAACCAAGGAAACAACAAGCTTGTGATGACAGAAAGCGGAAGCATCGCAATGCCCAAAATCGCCGAGCCTTTGTATTTCTTAGCAAACTTAAAGAAATGCTTGAGGTACTTGAGGTCAACACCTTTTAACATGCTGCTGCCTCCGTTTCATTTTGCTGTAGTAGCCATGTCTCGTAGTAGTAATCGCAAGTTTTCATTAGGGTTTTATGGTCGCCCTTAGCAATCACTTTTCCTTCATTCAACACGATAACTTCATCCATGTATTCAAGTGCATTAACACGATGTGAGACAACAAGAACCGACTGATTTTCCAATCGCTTAAATAGGCCTTCTAAGATTTTCCTCTCAGTCTCGTAGTCAACGGCAGACAGAACGTTATCCATAATGATGAGATCGGTTGGTTGTAATAGAGCACGAGCAATGCTCAGGCGCTGTTTTTGCCCCCCTGACAACATAATGCCCTTCTCACCGACTAAGGTTTGGTCACCTTGCTCAAAGCGCGTCACATCACCGGCTAACTGGCTAAGCTCTAACACTTCATCAACCTGGCTTTTTGCTAGCTCGGTATCGCCGCTACCAAAACGAATATTCGCTTCAACAGTTGCTGAAAACAAATACGGGTCTTGGGTGACGGTTTTAACGTAACGACGTAAATCGCTACGCGAGAAGCTAGTGATATCTCTCTCACCAAGCAGTACTGAACCTTGTGGAGTGTCTAAGTGATGGTTCAAACAGTTCACCAACGTCGTTTTGCCCGCACCGATTCCGCCTAACACTCCGACTTTCTTCCCTGATGGAATATCAAAACTGATGTCATCGAGAATCAGACGCTCTTCACCCGGGTAGCTAAAGCTTAGGTTACGCACGGAGAACGTTTTTCCTTTAAGCGATTTCACATCGAGCTCAGAAAGCTTCTGCTCATCAAGCTCTGGGATTTGGGCATTAAGAATAGTTTGTGCGCTTTGAATACCGACCATACCGCGCTGATAAATCGTCGCGATTCGTCCTAATTGCATCAGCGGCATGGCAAGCAAGACTGAATAAGTTAAGAATGCTGTGATTTCACCTAGGGTCAGTTCCTGTCTCATCAACATAAAACCACCTAAACCTAAAATAATGATTTTCATCAGGTCATTGGCGTAATCGAGAACTGGCATAAAGAAGACTTGGATACGCGTGATTTTGAGGCGGCATTCAAGCAACAACTGATTCAGTTTCTCAGTCTCCGCTCTTACCCAAGGTGACATCTGCTGGCTTTTAATCAGGTCAATTCCAGACAAATAGCTCATCAGTTGTGCAGACAAGTTTTGCAGTCGCTTCATATGCTCTAGATGGAGCGTTTTCATGCGCTTAAAGCCCACTCGGAAAATCACGAAAGCGATTGAAATCGGAATGATCGAATACAGGGTTAGTTCTGGCGATATACGCCACATGTATAGCGGCGTTAGCGATAGAGCGAGCAACGCATTAAAGAATTGCAGAAAGCCAACACCAAACATCAAACGAATACCACTTAGGTCATTGTTAATGATTGAGATTAAACGGCCAGAAGCAAAGCGCTCGTGAAAGCTGTTTGGCAAGCGATTCAGTTTTTGTAGAAGAGTGGTCTTAAGTGAAGCTTCTGTAATTCGCCCGGGGTTAAGCGCGTAAATGCGAGACAGAATCCTAACAACGACCATAGCAACCGACATACCAACAACGATCCACACATAGGACTGCAACTGTTGATGTCCACTTGAAGAGGCGTCATCAATCAGATCTATTGCCAATTGAATATAACGAGGGATTTCTACTTGTAACCAGTTAACGAGAAAAATGAACACAACCGCAAGTAAGTACGAGGTGCGATTCATGCGCAAGTAATGGGCAATAAACTGTCTTTTATTCATAACGTTCTTTGTTGAGGGCAGACATAAAGCGACATAGTGATACTCTTTAATTAGGGTTGTATCACGATGGTAAAGATACACCAAAAACAATTAGTTGACAATATCAACCACATTCCATTATTCGTCAGTCCTATTCATTTTTTGTATTGCAGAAACAACTTTGCCGCCAATATGGCGGCAAAGATATTAATGGTTCGAATATGAAGCGCTAACTAACACTCATACCATGTTAGAGAATCACATCGACTTGGTTATTTTCTATGCTATATGAGTTTCTCACCTCGCTACCCAATGCTGATGGGTACCACACTTCGACCCAAACTTTATCAACATGGTTGGGCAACAATAGCGTTGTTGAAAAGTCAGTGTCTTCATTAATAGGCATTCTTAACACTTGTGAGGTGTAGTCGACAACGTCCCCATCAAACTCAGTGTACAAGCTCATAAAGCCCCGCGAACTTTGTGAACTTGCGACATCGACCGTCACAGCGACTTCCCTCTCAGTTGAGAAATCAAAGCCTTCCGGTATGGTCAGCTCGACCGATCTCAACACTTGTGCCGCAGGCGCGACGCTAGACGTCACTGTGTTATTGCCAGCAGATGACGTGTTGCCTGATGAGGAATCATCCGCTGGTGGGACAGAGCTTGGAGCTGATGTGGTAGAGCCACCACCACCGCCGCCTCCGCCACACGCTGCAAGGAAGACAAGAGTCACACTACTTAGCATTAGTTTTGATAGTTTCATAAATCCTCCTTGATTAATCTTCAGTAGACCAAGTTTTGTCTGAGTTAGGGTTTAGATACCAAGTCGGTTTAGAAGAACCGCCAGACGTCGCCCATTCTGCAAAGTCTGGGAACGCTTCACTGATATCAATGTACTCGGATGGGTGATTCCAAGGAGATGAAATTAAGATACCCCAAGGCATGTTCTGCGTAGTTCTGTAGTATTTTCCACTATCTGGATCTGAATCATCTTGTGCCACACCGTAAAAGTCGCTTACTAACGTACCACGTGAAGTTGGTGGAAGATCCGCAGTGTGAATTTCAAGATCTTTACCCGGAGAGCCGGTAAAGCTAGAGCCATGGTAATACCCTTCACCCGGACCGAAGATGAACGGGTCGAAACCACTCAATGGTAGCAGTGAGCTCACCGTTGGTTGATCGTCGTCGTTGAACGGTAGTGAGATGCTGAATGTCATTTGGTCAGACTCAAGAGACGGATTACAAGACGGGTTAGTACGGTGGAACATACACTCATCGTTGATCGGGATATCATTTCTCAAGTTCAACGAAGCGACAACAACAAGGTCACCTCCTGGTGATGCAACCGATTTGTCTTCGCCCGTAAACGGTGAGATATTCACACGAGTTGCGCCGTTTTTCTGCACTCTGGCGGTCTGCAAGTCGACATCCGACTCATCAAAGCCACTCAATTTCCAACCTAAGCCGTTACCATAAGAGGCACCGTAGGCCATGATGCTACCGCTGATATCCATACGCAATACAGCATCGTCTTTACTCAGAATGGTGGTTCGGTAATAAACGACAACATCGTTTAAATCGAAGTCACCAACTTCAGGCCAGTTATCTTCGAACGCTGCAGTGTAGTAGTTAGAGTGTTGAATTGTGGTTCCCGGATCAGTCACGTTGAACACGTAATCCTCGACTTCCCCGTCACCAACGTAACCATCACTTGGGATGTTAGGGCTGCTCGCTAGACGGAAACGTGTTTGTACAGTCCCCACACTCGCATCATCAGCCACTCGAATTGGAACCACTTGGCCCCCTTCAACAACCGAATGGTTTTTCAAGATTTGTTCATCATCATCGAAAGTACCACTCAAGTCCCAGTCAGCCCAAGCTTGTAGGTAACCATTACCCACAACGTTAACGTTGATGAGACTATCCAAACCAATTTCTAAGTTAGTAAGTAGCGTAATACCGTCGTCATCATTCCCGTCAACATCCAAGTCATCACCGTTTGATAAGGCGCCCGGTTGTCCGTCAGAATCAGCATCGATATTAGCCCCGAGATAGAGCGTTGAAGAAACAGCATGCTCCGCACCGTTGCTTGCTTGTAACGTTGCATAAGTGTCCGGAGCATCACCAAAATCAGACTCGTCGGAACTCTCTATCGGATTCGTAAAACCACTTAAATCCCAGTTACCATCAAACGCTGAAAAGATTGGGTTAGGGAAGCCACTGCCACTCGTTGTAACAGTTTCAAACTGAAGGGTAACAATAGAGGTATTTTTGTAGGTAAACTTAACCGCACCTGACGTATCAGTTTCAGAATAATTGGTGCCTGGTCCGGTGAAGAGAACTGAATTGCCATCAGCACTCTCTTCAGCAGTCAAACTGGCACTCGCACTACCTAGCTGGTAACTGTAAAAACCTTCACTTTTAAATACTCGAACTTGCTCTGACTGAACGGGCTCACCATCAATGTCATAGCCAATCATTTCAAATTCAGGAATGGTGTAAGGAACAGAGAACGTACCTGAGAGACCGTCAGTACCATCAAAAAATTCGAACGTATAAATCAGCCCCGCAGAACCAGCAGAATTAGTTTGGTAGAGAAAACCAATATCACCTGACGGTTGTGTTGCGCCTACTTTGTAATTGGGTGCATGAAACAAAAATGTCGCATCACCAAATACGCTACTGGATACCTTTGCATCTATGGTTTTTCCATCGTGTGTACCGACATTTAGAAAATGCATAGAGGCGCCATCGTAGGTCGGCCCTGCCCAACTGCTACTGCCATTTGTTGATTCTATGTGATTTGAAAAATCCAAGTCCACTATGGTTGCGTGGACCGGGACACTAACTATTGCTCCGATGAGATAAATAATTTGCTTGTATTTCATAGTTAACCTCGACTTCTTCTTCGCTTAGGCGATTTCCTTGAAAAGTACGTAAACTTTGAACGGCAAAGCTAAATAAATGTGTCCCTAAA
>NZ_MCYD01000545.1:0-18440 GCF_002876325.1 Vibrio sp. 10N.261.52.A1 | reverse complement strand
ATAGCTATATTTCTCTTAGTGAGAAGCTATTATTCGCCTTTAGCAGCTTTGAATGCGTCTGCCATTGCGTTACCGAACGCGCCTTCTTCAGACTTGTTCAGTGAAGCCATTGCTTCTTGCTCATCAGCTTCATCTTTAGCTTTGATAGATAGGTTGATTACGCGGTTCTTACGGTCTACACCTGTGAACTTAGCTTCAACGCTGTCACCAACGCTTAGGATTAGAGATGCATCTTCGATACGATCGCGAGATACTTCAGAAGCGCGGATGTAACCTTCAACGCCTTCGATTAGCTCGATAGTAGCGCCTTTCGCGTCAACTGCAGTAACAGTACCGTTTACAAGAACACCTTTCTTGTTGTCAGCAACGTATGCGTTGAACGGGTCGTTTTCCATTTGCTTAACGCCAAGAGAAATACGCTCACGCTCTGCATCTACTGCTAGAACAACTGCTGAGATTTCGTCGCCTTTCTTGTACTCACGTACAGCGTCTTCGCCAGCAACATTCCAAGAAATGTCAGATAGGTGTACTAGACCGTCGATACCGCCTTCTAGACCGATGAAGATACCAAAGTCAGTGATAGACTTGATCTTACCAGTAACTTTGTCGCCCTTAGCTTGCATTTCTGCAAATGACTGCCATGGGTTAGCTTTACACTGTTTCAGACCTAGAGAGATACGACGACGTTCTTCGTCGATATCAAGAACCATAACCTCAACTTCGTCGCCAACATTAACAACTTTAGAAGGGTGGATGTTCTTGTTAGTCCAATCCATTTCAGAAACGTGTACTAGACCTTCAACGCCTTCTTCGATTTCAACGAAGCAGCCGTAGTCAGTTAGGTTAGTAACACGACCAGAAAGCTTGTGACCTTCTGGGTAACGCTTAGCGATTGCTACCCATGGATCTTCGCCTAGTTGCTTAAGACCTAGTGAAACACGAGTGCGCTCACGGTCGAACTTAAGAACTTTAACTAGGATTTCGTCACCAACGTTAACGATCTCTGATGGGTGCTTAACGCGCTTCCAAGCCATATCTGTGATATGTAGAAGACCGTCAACACCGCCAAGGTCAACGAATGCACCGTAGTCAGTAAGGTTCTTAACGATACCTTTAACTTCAGTACCTTCTTGTAGAGTTTCAAGAAGTTCGTCACGCTCAACACTGTTTTCAGATTCGATAACAGCACGACGAGAAACAACAACGTTGTTACGCTTCTGGTCTAGCTTGATTACTTTGAACTCTAGCTCTTTGTTTTCTAGGTGAGCAGTGTCACGGATAGGACGTACGTCTACTAGAGAACCTGGAAGGAAAGCACGGATACCGTTTAGTTCAACAGTGAAACCGCCTTTAACTTTACCGTTGATGATACCAACAACAGTTTCAGCTTCTTCGCAAGCTTTCTCAAGAACGATCCAAGCTTCGTGACGCTTAGCTTTCTCACGAGAAAGTTGAGTCTCACCGAAACCATCTTCAACAGCGTCTAGAGCTACGTCTACTTCAGCGCCAACTTCAACTTCAAGTTCGCCAGCAGCGTTCTTGAACTGTTCAGCAGGGATAGCAGATTCAGACTTAAGACCAGCGTCAACAAGAACGAAACCGTTCTCGATAGCTACTACAGTACCTTTAACGATGCTGCCTTGTTGGAATTCTGTTTCGTTTAGAAACTCTTCAAAGAGTTGAGCAAAAGATTCAGTCATTATTTAATCTTCAATAATTAAACGTCCATGGGTATCCTACCGCATGGGGTTGATAAATTCGCCGGTCATCATCCTTGCGACCAACGTTCTTGCCAGCCGGGCAGAATTACCCAGCTAGTTTCGATTCAATATAGTGTAGTGCTTTTTCTACTACCTGCTCAATATTCATTGAGGTGGAATCAAGCACTAGAGCATCCTCTGCAGGGCGAAGTGGCGCCACTGGGCGATTACGATCTCGGTCGTCTCGCTCTTGGATCTCGCTCAAAAGGTCGTCAAATTTAACATCTAACCCCTTCTGTTGCAACTGTTTAAGGCGGCGAGTCGCACGCTCTTCTGCACTTGCATCTAAAAATATTTTTGCTTCTGCTTCAGGGAAGACAACGGTTCCCATATCGCGGCCATCAGCCACCAAACCTGGCGCAGCGCTGAATGCGCGCTGACGACGAAGTAATGCTTCACGTACGCGAGGTAATGCAGCAACTTTTGAAGCCGCCATGCCGGTCTCTTCTTTACGAAGCTCGCCCGACACATCTTCACCTTCTAGGATAACCTTAACTAGATCGCCCTCAGCAATAAACTGAACGTCTAAGTGAGTTGCAAGAGGAACTAAAGCGTCTTCCGATTCAGTATCTACACCGTGATGAATTGCTGCTAAAGCCAGTACGCGATAGATCGCACCTGAGTCTAGAAGATGAAAGCCTAGCTTATCTGCTAGTAACATACACAGGGTACCTTTACCTGCACCACTTGGTCCATCAACCGTAATCACTGGGCTTTGAGAAGGCATCTTTTACTCCACGTTTAGTCGTAAGTTTTATTCTGTACTAGCGAGTCGCCACTACTTTATAGGCGGCATATTATAGAGAAAAATTGGAAGTCGAGCGAGGTAAATCTCAGATAATTCAATCTTGATGATGCATTCGATAATGCAACAGGCCTAATATCAATCACCTGATGCTAATAAGGCTTTCTATTGGCAACAAATCGGCATAAAAAAGCCTCGCATGAGCGAGGCTAAGTATATTTATTGCTTCAAGCAGGTCTAACCGATGATGGCGCGTACCGCTTCCAAGTCTTCTGGAGTATCAACACCCGCAGCCGGCGCTTCAACAGCAACATCTACGTGAATCTTTTCACCATACCAAAGTACGCGAAGTTGCTCTAAGCACTCTATGCGCTCTAGGGTACTTGGTTCCCAGTTGATGTAGGTATTGATGAAACCAGCTCGGTAAGCGTAAATACCAATATGACGAAGCAACGGAGATTCTGCAGCAGTACCGTTATTAGCATAAGCATCACGATCCCAAGGAATCGTCGCACGGCTAAAATACAGCGCATAGCCGTCTTTATCCGTCACGACTTTTACAGCATTAGGGTTAAAAACTTCATCAACGTGAGAGATTTCAACACCAAGTGTTGCCATTGGCGCAGTGCTGTTTGCTAAGTTGTTCGCCACCTGATTAATAATCGCCGGTGGAATAAGTGGCTCATCCCCTTGTACGTTGACAATAATGTGATCGTCAGGGATGTTCATGACATCAATCACTTCTGCTAGGCGTTCAGTACCTGACTCGTGATTCGGTGACGTCATACACACAGTCGCACCAAATGCTTTCGCAGCCTTCTCAACGCGAGCATCATCGGTAGCAATAATTACGTTATCAGCCCCTGCTTTCATTGACTGTTCGTATACCCATTGAATCATCGGCTTGCCGCCAATGTCAGCCAGAGGCTTACCTGGCAAACGGCTCGATTGGTATCTTGCTGGTATAACTACCGTGTAAGACATTACCTGCCCTCGTCCATTGAAAGAGTACGAGCTTCAGGTTCAAGAAGAACAGGAATACCCTCTTTAATTGGGTAAGCTAGGCGATCGATTTTACAAACAAGCTCTTGCTTATCCTTGTCAAAAGTTAGTTTACCTTTACATACAGGGCAAGCAACGATCTCAAGCAGACGGTGATCCATAGTATTCCATAACCTCTTTTATTCTTTTTAAAATTTGCTGTTGCGCTTCTTCTTCGAACTGCGCAGAAACTGGAAGATACCACCAGTTATCTTGAGCATATTCTTCGCATTTTACAGCGTCTTTTTCTGTCATAATCATATTCATACCTTTCTTTGCTAAGGCATGAAGTTCATCTTTATCAAAATCCTGATGATCGGCGAAGCCTTGTGTGTAAACCACATCACCATCAAGATCGTCTAATGTTTTAAAAAAGCGTGGCGGGTGCCCTATTCCAGCAAAAGCCACCAGCTTTGGTAATTCTGCAACTGGCTTTTTTTGACCTGTCTTTAGGTTAACCGCTTTACTTGGTGCCAAAGACATTGAGAACTCTCGCCCTTGTGCCTCTCCACCATTGTTAATCAAGAAATCTACGTCAGCTAAACGCGATACAGGCTCTCGCAATGGGCCTAGTGGAATCAGACTCTCGTTACCAAAACGCCTTACACCGTCGATAACTGAAAACTCAATGTCGCGTTCAAGTGCATAATGCTGCAGGCCGTCATCAGTGATAATGACATCCACGCCTTGATTCAATAAAGCCTTTACCGCATTCGCTCTTACTGGGTCAACCGCTACCGGCGCGCCCGTTCGCTTTCGAATCAAGCGGGGTTCATCACCCGAGTGTTCAGCGGGCGTGCTCTCTTCTAAAACCAGTGGATAACTCGGCGCTTTCGCACCGTAACCACGAGAAACCACACCTGGTTTAAAACCGTTGGCTTGAAGCATTTCAACCAACCAAATCACAACAGGGGTTTTACCATTGCCACCAGCGGTAATGTTACCAACAACGATTATAGGCAGAGGTGGTCGATAGGTTTCTTTCTTTCCAGAGAGATAAGCATTACGACGTTTACCACTGATCACTTTGAACAGCAGGCTCAATGGCCACAATAGTGGCCAAAGAAGATATTTTAACGGGTGATTGTTAAACCAAATCTTTTCGATCACAACAAAGACCTAATCTTATCCGCTGAACTGAATTCGATGCAGTTGAGCATAGGCACCATCATGAGCAATTAGCTCTGCGTGTGGGCCTCGCTCTACAATCTGACCATCATCAACAACCAAAATTTCATCAGCTTGTTCAATCGTCGATAGCCTGTGAGCAATCACCAACACAGTTTTATCTTTTTGTAACTCTTCTAGTGCTGATTGAATCGCTCTTTCTGACTCTGTGTCTAGTGCAGACGTCGCCTCATCAAGAATCAGAACTGGCGCGTCTCTCAATAGTGCTCGTGCGATCGCAATACGTTGTCTTTGACCGCCAGACAAGCTCGCACCATTTTCACCCACGACAGTATCAATACCATTTTCCATACCTTCAATAAACTCAGTCGCATGAGCAAGTTTAGCGGCATGTTCGATCTGTTCGCGTGAATACTGTTCTTCTGCTGCGTAAGCGATGTTGTTAGCCACCGTATCGTTAAACAGATGCACATTTTGAGAAACCAGAGCAAAGTGCTCACGCAGATTTCTCAATTCGTAATCACGAATATCGTGACCATCAAGTTCAATAGAGCCAGAGTCTACGTCATAGAAACGAGTAAATAGGTTGGCAATGGTACTCTTACCTGAACCCGATCGCCCAACAAGCGCAACCGTCTTACCTTTCGGTATATTAAAACTCACATTATCCAATGCAGGCTTCTCGGCACCTTCGTAAGTAAAGGTCACATCTTTTACCGCAACATCACCACTTACCGTTTCAGGTTTCAAGGTACCTGTGTTCTGCTCTGTGTCTAAGTCCATCAAGCCGAACAGTGTCGTACTTGCAGCCATACCACGCTGGAATTCAGACGTTACGTTAGTTAATGCTTTTAGTGGACGCATTAGGCCAAACATTGCTGAGAACACTACCGTAAACGTACCCGGAGTTAGCTCAGCCTTAATTGAATCAACGCTCGCCAAGACAAGTACAACAACAATAGCAACCGATGCAATCATCTGAATGATTGGGTTAGCGGCCGCTTGTGCTGTTACTAGCTTCATGCTCTGTTGACGCATCTGGTTACTTACTTTATCAAAGCGATGTTTTTCTAAATCCTGACCGCCATAAGTAAGCACCACTTTGTGCCCTTTCAGCATTTGTTCTGCTGACGAAGCAACGTGACCCATGCTGGTTTGCATGTTTTTAGAAATCTTTCTGAATCGCTTCGATACTATGCTGATTGCCCAAGCTACCAGTGGAGCAACCGCAAATAGAACCAAAGACAACTGCCAGCTGTTCCAAAACATCAAGGTCAATAAGCCAATGATGCTTGCGCCTTCACGAACAATACTCACCAGCGCTTTACTGGTTGCCGCAGAAACTTGCTCCGAATCGTAGGTAATACGAGACAGCAGCGCACCCGTCTGCTCTTTATCAAAGAAAGAGACTGGCATGTGCATAAAGTGACTGAATATTTTACGGCGGATTTCCATCACCACATTGCCAGAAACCCAGCTTAAGCAATAGGTGGATACGAAACCGCTGACACCACGAATGAACATCATGGCAAAGATAATAAGAGGAAGTGTGCGTAGGAAATCTGATTCCGCACTACCAAAGCCTTCATCTAGCAACGGCTTTAGCAAAGAAATCATGTAAGTATCAGAGACGGCATTAATAATAAGCGCAATAACCGCAACACCAAGGCCAGCCTTATATAGTCGAATATAAGTCCAAAGTCGTTTAAATGTGACCCAGGTAGTTTCATCTGTTTGTGTTGACATAAAATCGCTTAATTTTCTCACAATAATCTATCTATTCTACTCCCTTACGAAGCATCTGCCTATACCACTGCCGACCTTGTTCCTCTCTAATCGTATGATAATGCCAACCTTCTTGGTTGGTGGTGATGGTTATTTGTCCACTTTCACCTGTATCAAGCCAGGCACTTCCATTTTGTAAGTAACGTTGAACGACTGATTCACTTGGCATCCCCCATTGATTTCCCTTTGCCAACGAAGCAATCGCTAGCTTTGGTGAAACCGCTTCTATGAAAGGGGCGATAGATGAACTGTCACTACCATGATGAGGTACTAGCATGGCGTCGCTTTGAAGCTGTTCAACTTCCCGAGCAAGTAACCACTCACTTACGAGTTCAATATCACCCGTGAGCAACATCGAAAAGCCCGATTCTGGTTCAATTATCCGTATGACACAAGAGTGTGGGTTATACGCCCTATTCACTAGTTGTGGCGGCCACAACACCTCGAACTGCACATTCTGCCATTCCCACGCCTCACCTAACGTACATGCTTGAACAACTGAGCTCATTTGATGATTCAAACTTTGGCTAGCTCTTATCCATTCAGGCTGATAGTTCTCAAGCAATGCAGGGTAACCACCAGCGTGATCAGAATCGAAATGGCTAATGATCACTCCTTGAATTTCATCTATACCTCTTTGAGATAAAGTAGGAATCAATAGTGACTCGACCATCGACCCTCCCGGCCACGCGTTACCTAAATCGTACACCACCACGTGATTGTTCTTTTCAAAGATGAGGGACAAGCCATGCCCTACGTCCAAGACATCAATAGTTAACCTGTCCTGTTTCACTTTGCCAAATTCCCACCACAACAGGAATACAGAAATGATGACAGCGGCTACCCAATGTTTAAGGTATCGACCAATAAAACCGAAGAATAAGATAAGAAAAACGAACAACACGGTTACGTGATTATCTACCTGAATCCAAAACTGTTCAGAGAAAGGCAAGCTAAACACCAACGGTTCAAGTGACAAATCAACCAGTTTCCATAACTCAGCAGAAAAACGAGCCATTGAGTCACTTCCCCAAAATAAAGACTCAGTGACCAAACTTAGAAACATCGAAAAAAACAGCAAAGGTATCGTCACCATTGACACCCAAGGCAATAGCAACAAATTGTAGACGACCGAGATCAAGCTAACGCCTTTGAAAAACAACATCGAAAAGGGAGCAATTAACAAGGTCAGCATGACCTGTATTTTGATGAGCTTTAGCACTCGTTCAATAAAGGTAGAATTTGAAGAAGAAGCATCACTATTGAACGCAATGTAGAGAACCGCACCCAATGTACCAAAAGATAACCAGAAGCTACTGGATAACGCAGAAAAAGGCCAAATAACGAGAACGATACACAAGCTGACTAGAACATAGCGAACCACACCGATACTTTGTCCACGCCACAGAAAGTAACTCGCCACAACACACATCACTAGCGCTCTTAGGGTCGGTAGAGTGAACCCAGCAAACCAGCTATAGAAATAAGCGAAACCTAAACCAAATAGTGTCGGAAGCCATAACAACTGAGGAGACAACAAACGCGCCAACTTCCCCAGCTGATAACCGATACCAAAGGCAATACCAATGTGAAGCCCAGAAATCGCCATCAAATGAATCAAGCCACTGCTCTTTAGTAAATCCCAACGCAAAGAAGGAATGAGATCTCGATAACCGAAACTCAAAGCGACTATTAAATCGTTATTTTTTAGCTGGCTAAGATTATCAAGACTGCGCTCGAACCACCGAGCACGTAGATGGTTGCTAGAGTGGATTCTATATTTAGTATTCGTTCGGTAATTCACATTTGCCGTAACCCCAGTGCTAAACAGGTGCTTTTCCAAATCAAAGCCCGCTTCATTAAGCTTCCCAAAAACAGGCTTGATACTGACCGACAAATGAACTTCATCACCCAAAGTGAGCTTGAAAGGCGTAAACAATCGCAATTTTATCAATTGAGGAAAGATTAATTTTTCACCGTCAATTGATCTAACTACTACTACGCTTTCAAAACCATGGCTATTTTCACTAAAAAGACTAACTACTGAGGCATTTATGGTAGTATTCTGCCCTGATTGAAATAAGCGACTTGTTTGGATTTCAATCGTATTCCCTAGGCATGCAACGAGTGTCAACGCAGTAGCTAGACCTCTTGTACGTCGGAAAACGCTATACTTTATTGATGCGATTAGTAATAACAGCATCAATGGTGCCAAGACCCAATGTGGCATCACAGGCCAGAAGCTGGCAGACACAACTGTCGCAGCAAATGAAATCAAGAACCAAGTGTTAAACAAGAGAGTAGCTTCCTCCTATGCCAAGAAAGTTTATCAAACGATTTATGCCTGACCATGAGCTCATCAAGCGTCAGAAAGCATTAAAAGTTTTTGGCAATGTTTTGTACAACCCCAACTTATGGTGCCTTAATCGTCGCTCCGCGGCCGGCGCGTTCGCTGTTGGGTTATTCATGGCGTTTGTCCCTCTACCAAGCCAAATGATTATGTCTGCAGGCCTAGCCGTTGTATGTGGTGTTAACTTACCGCTGGCTGTCGCTCTCGTTTGGATCAGTAACCCCGTAACCATGCCAGTCTTGTTCTACTTTGCCTATAAAGTAGGTGCATTCGTTATGCATGTTCCGCCGCAAGCCTTTCACTTCGAACTGTCTTGGGACTTTATCTTGGCGCAAATGAGCACCATCGGGCCTCCATTCCTGCTGGGCTGTATGATTTGTGGTGTGATTTCAGCAATGATTGGTTATTTCGGTATTCGTGGCTTATGGCGCTACTCAGTAGTAAGAAGCTGGAAGAAACGACAAGCAAGATAGTGAATCTATACTGACGCGCTCTCCACTTTTAAGAGATAGCTGTGAAAATAAGACGAGTTATAAGCCCTTAGATGATAGGCATGTAATGAAAGTCTTAGATAATACAGTTTGAATTCAATAAAAAAGGATCCCACAAGAGATCCTTTTTTGTATCTGTCGAAACAGTCGGTTGGTTATTTGGAGCTCAGCACAGAAGCTGGATTTAACTTCGCTGCTCGAGATGCTGGGTACCATGTCGCCAGCAGACTTAAAGCGATTGCAGTACCTGATACTACAACGACATCCATCATATTCAGCTGTGATGGCAAGAAGTCGACAAAGTAGATATCACCAGACAGGAATTGGTGATCGATCAGCTTCTCAAGACCCTTAATAAGAGTGGTCAGATTGAGTGCAACCAAAACACCTATCGCACTGCCGACTAAGCTACCTAATACGCCTGAGAACACGCCCTGCCAAACAAAGATACGCTTAACTAAACCATCGGAAGCACCCATGGTTCTTAAGATTGCGATCTCCGAAGCCCTATCTTTTACTGCCATCATCAAGGTAGAGACAATATTGAAACACGCAACACCAATCACTAGCACCATGACTAAGTACATAATGGTGCGAACCAATTGAATATCTCGATATAGGAAGCCGAACTTCTGTTGCCAACTGCGCAGATAAACATACACATCAAGCTGGTTGCCAACCTCACGTACAATCTCGTTAGCGTTCAGTACATCGGTCACTTTCAAAGAGACACCTGTCACAGCCTCCCCCAAGTTCGCATAAACCTGAGCATCACCAATCGGAATGAGCGCTAAGCTATGGTCAATTTGTCCATTCAGCGTCAGTAAGCCGGCAACTTTTACTCGTACCCGCTTTGGCGCCTGAACCTTAACCGAGCCGTTCACTGTTGGGATCATCAAAGTCAAGTAATCACCCACTTGCGCGCCAAGCACATTGGCGACACCAGAGCCTAAGATGATCTGCTGCTGCCCTGCTTTGAAATCACCCCAAACTTGCTTATCAATAAAGCTTGATAAACTCGATACCTGTTGCTCAAGCTGTGGGTCAACACCACGCACTTCAATCGCTTTAAGTTCTTTGCCCTTTTCAGCGAGCGCTGTGATTTTCACATAAGGCGCAGCGGCAACGACTTTGTCATTTTTTTCGGACTGCTCTACCACATGCTCCCATCGAGTTACAGGTTCATTGACCCCTTCGAACTCACCATGCGGAATCACAGACAGCACGCGAGATTCTAGCTCACGCTCAAAACCATTCATGGCTGAAAGACCGATAATGATCACCGCCACACCAACCGCAATACCGATCGTCGAAGACAAGGAGATAAAAGACACCATCTTGTCTCGCTGCTTAGCACGGCTAAAGCGACCGCCTATCAATAAAGATAAAGAAGAAAACACTTAGCTCTCCTCTTTTTCTACGTTAACCAACAAACCATCTTGCATGTGCAGTTGACGATCCATTTTGCCAGCGAGTTCGCCATCATGGGTCACGACTAAAAAGGCAGTGTCGTATTCTCGGTTTAACTCTCGCATTAAGTCATAAATAGAAAGCGCAGTATTGTGGTCTAGGTTACCCGTCGGCTCATCCGCCAATACAAGAGCTGGCTTGTTGACTAATGCACGAGCGATCGCCACACGTTGCCTTTCACCACCAGAAAGCTCTGAAGGACGGTGATCAACTCGATGACTTAGTCCCACTTTATCAAGTAACAACTGTGCTTCTTGTTTGGCGTTCGCAGGCTTTTCACCGCCTATTAGCAGTGGCATAGCAACGTTTTCTAGCGCAGAAAAGTCGGATAGCAAGTGATGGAACTGATACACAAAACCAAGGTGTTGGTTGCGAAGCTTAGCCTGCTTGTTTGAGCTCAGTGACGCTAGGTCTTGACCAAGAAAGCTCACGCTCCCCGCAGAAGCATCATCAAGCGCTCCTAAAATGTGCAGGAGCGTACTTTTACCAGAACCGGAAGTACCAATGATAGAAACCAGTTCACCTTTTTCGATCTCAAAGCTCACCCCTTTGAGGACTTCAGTATCCAACGAGCCTTCACGGTACGTTTTACGGATATCATTACATTGAAGAAAATTACTCATAACGAAGGGCCTCAGCAGGTTTCACAGAAGATGCACGGTAAGAAGGGAAAATAGTAGCAATCAAGCTAAGTGCAATAGCAAGTACCACAACAACAGCGATTTGAACTGGGTTAATCAAAATAGGTAACTGACCACCAAACGAGAATAGAGCAACACCCATCGCTTCTAAAATCGGGTTAAGGTTCATTGCTAGAACAACGCCTAATGCGCCACCCGATAGTGCGCCAATCACGCCGCTACTCGCGCCTTGAACCATAAAGATGCCCATCACTTGACCATCAGTCATGCCTTGGGTTTTAAGTATCGCGACCTCAGATTGCTTCTCCATTACCACCATAATCAGCGCAGAGATAATATTGAATGCGGCAACCCCGATGATCAGACCAAGCATTAGGCCCATCATGTTTTTCTCCATACGAACCGCTTGGAACAGCTCACCACGTTGGTCGCGCCAATCGCTCCACAACCATCCTTCTGGTAAGGGTTGGTTAGATAGTTCCGCGACTTCAAATGGGTCTTCAAAAAACAGTCGCCAACCTGAAATGGTGTCTGACTTATAACGCATCAAACGCCCAGCATCTTGGATATCCGTCACCATAAGTTGAGCATCAATATCCGAGCCCGTATTAAAGATTCCGGCTACGGTGAAATTACGTTGGCTAGGAATACGACCAAGAGGTGTGTATTGGCTTGCGCTGGTCACCATTAGACGAACCTTGTCGCCCATCGATACCTTTAAGTTTCTTGCCAGAGTATGGCCAAGGAACAGCTGGTATTGACCTGCTTTAAGTGAAGACAGTCTACCCGCGATTAAGTGGTCTTGAAGTGGATCATCAGAATTGGGTTGGATGCCAATCAAAAGGCCCGCTGACAGTTGCGCAGGGCTCTGAATCACCGCCTCACTGCGAACAATCGGTTCAACATGACCATTAAGCGAAATTTGCTTAGCAAAACCAGGAGCCTGTTCAGAGAGTAGCGTCTTACCGCCTTGCTCATAAACCACTGCCTGAGGGAGAACGCCGAGAATTCGGTCTTTTAATTGCGCTTCGAATCCATTCATTACCGACAAAACAGTAATCAAAGACAGCACACCAATGGTGATACCCGCTGTCGACATATAAGAAACAAAACGGCTAAAGCGATCACCTGAACGGCCTTTCAAATAACGCAGGCCAACAAACATTGAAATAGGATGAAACATACTTTGAACCATCAAAAAGGGATGCGGGTTAATGTAACGGGTATTGCTGTTACTTTGTAGGGGTTAATTGAAAATATAGAGTGAATTAACTCAATTAGTTAGGCCTGAAAAACAGAACCCTGTCAAAACACCAAATTTCAAACAACTATTTGATACTTTCAATTAACTGACCTTGATTACTGCCGCCACATAGCGATAATCAATAGATCACTTCAAGGAACTAACGCATGACAGAACAAGAGTTTTTCACTGTTCACCACAGTCTTACCGCTAATATAGAACCGATGGAAAGTAACTTCACTTTACCCTCTCAAATTCAGTTCGAATCCGAGATCCCTGCCCCTTTTGTTGTGGCGAGTGAATTTAGCCAGTTGGACCTTTTAGCCGACAGTGCTCGCGCTGAACTGAAAAACAGCGACTTGAAGAATGTCACCAGTTTATTGGATGCACAGAACTCTAAATTAAACCTGCTGTTGAGCTTTATGTTATCGCAGCAAGATGATGAGAAGTTTCGAACTCACACTTACTCCTTCGGTGCGAGCCAGTTTTCCTGTTTTTCGAAGACAGACATCGAACCGGGCCGCTTAGTAAAAGCTAAGCTATTCTTGGAACACCCTGCCGCAGCGATTTACTGCTACGCGGAAGTGTTTGCAAGCCAACCTAAAGATTCAGGTTTCGAAATTAACTTCAAATACGCTCATCTTCGTGATACTGACCAAGACCTGCTGATCAAAGCGGCACTTCATCAACAACAGAAACTTTTGCGTCAACGCTCTCTAGACCGAGATAACAAGTAAATTAACATGACCAAACAATCTATTTTTACCCTACCTACCCTCAAAGGAGCCGGTGACAAGAAGCACATTGGTAACCTTGTTGGTTCGTCTCTCGCTCTTGCTATCGCTAAACTCGCAGAGCAACACAACAGTCATACTGTACTTGCTGTGCCAGATCCACAAATCGCACTCAAGCTGCAATCTGAAATTGAACAGTTTACGGCGAGCGAAGTTGCACTATTCCCAGACTGGGAAACTTTGCCTTACGACAGCTTCTCACCACACCAAGAGATCATTTCAGATCGTATCGCGCGCCTTTATGCATTGCCGACGCTAAAAGACGGCATCACGATCGTACCGATCAGCACGCTACTCCAGCGCCAATCACCACGTGACTTCTTGCTACAGCACACTCTAATGGTGAAAACTGGTGATCTTTACTCACTAGAGAAACTGCGCCTGCAACTTGAAAAATCTGGCTATCGTTACGTTGACCAAGTATTTGGCCCCGGTGAATACGCGAGCCGTGGTTCTATTCTTGACCTGTTCCCGATGGGCAGTAAAGATCCTTATCGTATCGACTTCTTTGATGACGAGATCGACACCATCCGAACCTTCGATCCAGAGAACCAACGTTCTATCGAAGACATCTCTGAAATTCGACTCTTACCAGCGCACGAGTTTCCAACTTCGGAAACAGCGATAGAAGATTTCCGCATTCGTTGGCGTCAACAATTCGATGCACGACGTGAACCAGAATCGGTTTACATGCAGGTATCTAAAGGCACATGGCCTGCTGGCATTGAGTATTGGCAGCCTCTATTCTTCGATCACACAGAAACACTGTTTGACTATGTCGCTGACGAAGCACAGATTCTGGTATTAGGTGATGTCGAAACCGCCGTTGACTCTTTCCTTGCTGATGTCGCTCATCGATACGACCAACGTGGGGTCGATCCATTACGTCCTCTATTGGCGCCAGAACAGCTTTGGCTGAAAAAAGACGAACTGTTCGCACACTTCAAGCAAAAGCCACAGGTCAACCTAAGCCTAGAGTCTATTGAAGAGAAAGCTGGACGCATCAACCTTCCGGTTACATCACTGCCAGACCTCAGCGTTCAACACCAAAATAAAGAGCCTTTGGCAAACCTAAGAAAGTTCACTGAAGCCTTCGATGGCAAGGTTATTTTTTCGGTTGAATCAGAGGGTCGTCGTGAAGCATTGAGCGAACTGCTTCGCGGTATCAAAGTACGACCAAACGAAGTTGAAAACCTCGATGCAGCCGTTAAGGCCAAAGACAAGTTCAGCCTGATCCTAGGTTCAGCTGAGCACGGTTTTGTTCACGAAGAGAAAAACATCGCGCTTATCTGTGAAAGCGACTTGCTTGGCGATCGCGTTGTTCAACGCCGTAAGAAAGATAAGAAAAGCGTTAATAGCGACACAGTCATCCGCCACCTTGCGGAGCTAAAACCAGGTCAACCCGTTGTGCACATTGACCACGGCATTGGACGTTACATCGGCCTGCAAACCCTCGAAGCCGGCGGCATGAAAACCGAATACGTGACGCTTGAGTACCAAAACGATGCCAAGTTGTACGTGCCCGTTGCGTCTTTGAACCTTATTGGACGTTACTCTGGTGGCGCCGAAGAGTCTGCACCGCTACACAAACTAGGTGGTGAGGCGTGGCAAAAAGCGCGTAAGCGTGCCGCTGAAAAAGTACGTGACGTTGCTGCAGAGCTGCTGGATGTTTACGCCAAGCGTGAGCTTAAACCTGGCTATAAATTTGTTTTAGATCGCGGGCAATACGCAACCTTCAAATCTGGCTTCCCATTTGAAGAAACCGATGACCAAGCGATGGCAATCAATGCAGTGATGTCTGACATGTGCCAAGCAAAAGCCATGGACCGCCTAGTGTGTGGTGATGTTGGTTTTGGTAAAACAGAAGTCGCAATGCGCGCGGCATTCGTGTGTACGGATAACAGCAAACAAGTGGCGGTTCTGGTTCCGACAACCCTACTTGCTCAGCAACATTTCGAAAACTTCCGAGACCGCTTCGCGAATTTACCGATTCGTGTTGAAGTACTTTCTCGATTCAAGTCCGCGAAAGAGCAAAAAGCGATCATGCAAGATGTCGCGGACGGTAAAGTGGATATCCTAGTCGGTACTCACAAACTGCTCTCTAGTGATATCAAATTCAAAGACCTTGGCTTACTGATCGTCGATGAAGAACACCGCTTTGGTGTCCGCCAGAAAGAGAAAGTAAAAGCGATGCGTGCCGATGTCGACATCCTAACGCTGACTGCGACCCCAATCCCAAGAACGCTCAACATGGCGATGAGTGGGATGCGTGATCTATCGATCATTGCAACGCCACCAGCACGACGCTTGGCTATCAAAACCTTTGTTCGTCAAAGTGACGATGCCGTAGTGAGAGAAGCAGTACTTCGTGAGATCATGCGTGGTGGTCAGGTTTACTTCCTGCACAATCAAGTCGATACCATTGAGAAAACCGCAGAGTCACTACAAAAACTGATTCCGGAATCGCGAGTAACCGTCGCTCACGGTCAAATGCGAGAGCGCGAACTAGAACGCATCATGAACGACTTCTACCACCAACGCTTTAACTTATTGGTGTGTACAACCATCATCGAAACCGGTATCGATGTTCCGACAGCCAATACCATCTTGATGGACCGAGCCGACAACCTTGGTCTAGCGCAGCTTCACCAGTTACGTGGTCGTGTGGGTCGTTCTCACCACCAAGCTTACGCGTACCTGCTGACGCCTCATCCGAAAGCGATGACCAAAGACGCAATTAAACGCTTAGACGCGATTGCCTCTTTAGAAGACTTGGGCGCAGGCTTCACTCTCGCAACACACGATTTAGAGATTCGTGGTGCCGGTGAACTGTTGGGTGATGAACAGAGCGGTCAGATCCAATCTGTCGGCTTCACGCTATACATGGAGATGCTAGAGCAAGCGGTTGAGGCCTTGAAAGAAGGTCGAGAGCCATCACTTGATGATCTGTTACGTGAGCAAACTGAGATTGAGATGCGTATTCCAGCCCTCTTGCCAGACGACTACATTCCAGACATCAATACTCGCTTATCAACATACAAACGTATTGCGAGCGTGAGTGACACGGATGAACTTGCAGAGCTAAAAGTCGAGCTTATCGACCGCTTTGGTATTCTTCCTGATGCAACCAAGAACTTATTATCGGTTTCCGAGCTTAAGTTGGCGGCGGCCTCTATCAAGGCGAAGAAAATTGAAGCGCACGATAAAGGTGGATTTATCGAATTCTACCCGGATGCTGACATAAACCCGAACTACCTTGTTAAACTGTTGCAATCTCAACCGCAAAAGTTTTCAATGGAAGGACCAACTAAGTTCAAGTTTACGATACCATTGGTCGACAGACGGAAACGAATTCAATTTGTTAGTGATTTATTAGGCGAATTCAGACAGAACTTGCTGCCTTCAGCGTAAAGCCTAATCCACTTGCACATATAATTTATCCAGCCGGTAGTGCGGCTGGAAAACGGAGTAAAAATGAAAAGACTGATCCCACTGCTACTATTGTTCGTCTCACTGCCAAGTTTGGCACAGAGACAATTTGATATAGAAGTGATCATTTTTAAGCGCGCAGTTGATGCCGAGAAGGTGAATGAGTCTTGGCCAAACACACAGCCAAAGATCTCACTTGAGCGCGTTGGTTCATTTCAGGACACCCAGTACCGAGCAAGTAAAGGGGTAAAAATGCTCCCTTACTCGGAGTACAAATTGACACCTCAGAAAGATAAGCTAAAACAGCATGCTGGCTTTGAAGTACTGATGCATACGGCTTGGCGTCAAGGCGATCAAGGTAAGAGCTCAGCACCTGTGTTCCACATTCAAGCAGGTAAAGACTTCTCGAAACAGTTTAATGCTGACGGTTCAGAAAAAGGCGCTGTAACTGCGTCTGCAGATGGCTTCCAAGAAGAGACTATCGACAAGCCACTTTACGAACTAGACGGCAAGCTACAAATCTATGTTCAGCACTACCTATACGCTGAAACCACTCTGGATTTGAAAGCACCAAGCGTTCGTGAAGTGAAGCTGCAAGAACAGCAAATTGAACTCGACTCTCCAGTAAGCGGTGCTGAGAGCAATGTTCAAGTAGGTAACCTAACGGAAATCTCTCCAACTGTTGAAGTGGAAGAGTTCCTTAAGAGCTACCGTATGGAGCAAAAACGTCGCATGCGCAGTACTGAAACTCACTATCTTGACCACCCGCTTCTTGGTATGGTGATTCAAGTTCGTCGCGTTGCTCAGTAAACAGCCCTAGCGATATAGCGACGAAGCTAGTTGGTTTGTTAGCACCCAAGCTATACTCCTACTAATCATTCAAAACGCCCTCCATTGTGAGGGCGTTTTATTAAGTGCTGGCTACTTTAAGTAGGTACTTGCAAATTTAATTGGTACGCCCTATGAGCCCCGACTTCCAGATCAATACTCAAAACCTTAGCCTAAGAATTATTGAGCCTTCTGATGCTCACGAGTTTTCTCAACTGATCAAGTCTTCCCCTAGCTTACTGCCGTGGGTTGATTGGTGTCACGATCAGTTCTCTATAGCAGAAGCTGAGAAGTTCATTCTGGCCACTCGCTTAAACTGGGTTAAAGCCGATGCATTTGGCTTTGGCATTTTCGAGCGAAAAAGCGATAAGCTGGTTGGCATGGTGGCGATCAATGAGCTTTACCATACCTTTAATATGGCGAGTTTAGGATATTGGGTTGGCGACCAATTTCAACGAAAAGGCATAGCAAAGGAAGCGATGCTAGCTCTGTTTGAATTTTGCTTTGCTCAGCTCAAACTAACGCGTTTAGAGATTGTCTGTGATACCGAAAACCTACCAAGCCAAAAGCTCATAGAGAATTGCGGTGCCCAGCGAGAAGCCATTGCCAAAAATCGATTCATCTTCAACGGTAAACCAAAAGATGGGGTCGTTTACTCAGTACTGCCACCGGTGGCTTAGCAATAACCAACAAGGCTACCACTTAACTGACACGATCAAAAAAGAGCTCCGAAGA
>NZ_MCYD01000544.1:0-7037 GCF_002876325.1 Vibrio sp. 10N.261.52.A1 | reverse complement strand
TCCCAGAGCCGTTCTGACCAATAAAGCCGATCGTTTGGCCTGCTTCAAGCGTAAAGCTTACCGGCTTCACCGCTTGATGAATCTTTTTACGGAAAAGACCAGAGCGAGTCGTAAAGTCTTTAGATAATTCACTGACTTCTAATAATGCACTCATGATTTCTTTTTCTTCTCCATATTCAGAGGGAAATGACAGTTAAACTTATGGTTTTTGATTCGTTTAGTATGTGGGATTTCCACACACTGTCTTTGCGCGTAAGGGCAACGTGGACCCAATCGACAACCAATAGGAAGATGCTGTAGTGGAGGAATCGACCCTGGTAGCGACTGAAGCTTCTCTTTGTGTGGGATCCAGTCGTTGAAGTCTGGCATCGCTTTCAATAGAGCCACAGTGTATGGGTGCTTTGGTGCATCCAACAGTTTTTGCGTATCCGCAGATTCAACAGACTGACCACAGTACATAACGGTAATTCGAGTCGCCCATTGAGTGATGGTCGTTAAGTCATGGCCGATCAGGATGATGGTCGTGTTATGGAGCTGATTCATTCGGCTCAATAATCGCAAGATCTGAGACTGGGTAATCGGGTCCAAGTCGTTGGTTGGTTCATCGGCAATCAAGACTTTCGGTTTGGCTGCGATCGCCATCGCGATCATCACCTTTTGACACTCACCATCAGTGAGTTCGTAAGAGTAGCTGTCCATTAGGCGCGAGTGATCTTTGATGCCGACTTTGTGCAACAGAGCGATAGCTTGCTTCTTGCGCCACTTAAATCGTTGCCACCATCGACCTTCAAAGGCGTGTGAGGGAATGGCTTCGATCAGTTGATTGCCCACTTTTTCTGAAGGATCAAGACACGTTGATGGCTCTTGGAAAATCATCGCAATATCACGAGCAATGACACGTCTGCGCTCTTTAGGGGTCAGTTGAAGCAGGTCAACATTCCCGAGTCGCATACGGTCAGCGGATACCTTCCAGTTTTCTTTACAAACACCAACGATCGCTTTAGCAACCAAGCTTTTACCAGAGCCTGATTCACCTACTAAACCACGAATTTCCCCTTCATTGAGGGTAATACTCATTCGATCTACCGCTTTAACCATCCCTTGAGGGGTCTCAATTTCAATGGTTAGATGTCGAATATCAAGTAACGGCATTATTCGATTCCTGCATTTAGCGCTTGGCGAACACCTTCACCGACGAGGTTAATCACAATCACTGTAAACATAATGGCTAGGCCGGGTAGGGTTACTGTCCATGGTGCGAGATAAATAAGTTCTACAGAATCACCTAGGATAGAGCCCCATTCGGTACTTGGTGCTTGAGCACCAAGCCCAAGGAAGCCTAAGGCGGTGATATCAAGAATCGCGACCGATAACGCCAGTGTAATTTCTAGTGCCACCACAGTAAGAATATTTGGAAGAATCGAGTTCCACAGCAGGTAGAAGTCGTTCGCACCATCAAGGCGAGAAGCCAGAATATAGTCTTTCTCTACCTCAGCATGCACGGCAATGTAGACCGAGCGAATAAAGCGCGGAATCAATGCCAAACATAAGGCCAGCAAGATATTGAACTCGCCAAAGCCAAGGAATGCTACAAAGATGATTGCTAGTAGCAGAGACGGAATCGACATCACCGTATCAAGCAGGTGGTTTAGAGTACTTGATAGCAAACCACGCGTCATACCCGCAAGCACGCCAATGAGACAGCCAATAACGGCAGCGATAAAGGTAATCACGACCGCCGCACCAAAGGTAAGCTGAGAGCCAATGATTAAGCGAGAAAGAATATCTCGGCCTAGATCGTCTGTACCCAAGAAATATTCAACAGTACCTGCTGGATCCCAAGATGGCGGTGTTAAAAGATGACCCGTTTGCTCTTGTGCGTCATGGGGAGCTAACCACGGAGAAGTGATCGTCACCAGAATGATAAGTATCAAACACCACAAGCCAAACATCGCAAGGTTGTTAGAGCGGAAGCTACGCCAGAAGCGCTCAAACTGGGTAGGAATCTGTTCTTCCTGGTAGACGTTATTTGTTAGCATACCATTCCTTCCTTACCAGTGGGTTGACCATAGCGCCTAGCAGGTCAGACAGAATATTTGCAGTCAAAACCAGAGTTGCCACCACAATTACGCCAGCTTGAATAGAAACGTAATCTTGATTCGATAAAGCATCCAATAACCAGCGTCCAATCCCCGGCCAGTTAAAGATAGACTCGGTAATAATCGCAAGCGTTAACATGCTCGAAAGCTGAACACCGACCTTAGGAATAATCGGTGGAATCGCATTTCGTAATACGTGCTGAGTCACGATCTCTCTTGTTGATAGACCTTTAATACGTGCCGCACGGATGTAGTTCTGTGTCATCACTTCAGCTACGGATGCTCGCATTAAACGGATAACCTGAGTCGTTGGTGCCAGTGCTAAAACAAGACACGGTAGCGCCATGTGCTCAATGACACTTTGCAACGCGTGTGCGCGGTAACGACCTTCAGCAAAAAAAGCATCGATGATCGCGAAGCCAGTCACGTGTTCAATCTCATAAAGTAGATCGTATCGACCGCCAACAGGGAACATCTCAAAATGCAGAGAGAACACCATGATCATCAATAGTGCGACCCAGAATATAGGTGCAGAGTAACCTGCCATCGAGGTGAACGAGATAGTGGTGTCGACAAATTTACCTTGTCTCATGCCAGCGATGGTCCCAAAAGGGATGCCAATCAAAAGCGCTAATACAAAGGCAAAGAAACACAGCTCTAATGTCGCTGGGAAAACGACCACAAGCTCATCAATGATTGGTGTACCGTGCTTGCTTAAGCCAAAGTTTAGTGTTGATAGCTCTGTGATATAGCTTATCCAACCGGGCCAGAAATCTTGAATCGCCCACGGTGAGGTTTGATCGAGTCGCAGCAACGAAAAGCCGACCATCGTCAGGATCGCAAGCGTGATAACGAACAGATTAATACGTCTTAATGTATACCAAAACATCAGTGCACCTCTCTTCTGACTTGATCAAAAGGTTGGGCATTGAACGGGCTCTGTTTGAAGCCAGTTAAAGAACGATCATGTACGCGGAACTGCACTCCGTGAGCCAGAGGGATCACAGGTACCTCCTCATTGAGAATGTTCTGGGCTTGGCGATACAAGTTGACACGGTGCCTTTGTTGGTTGATCTCTAAGGCTAAATCCAGAAGAAAATCAAAGTCTGAATTACACCACATCGATACGTTGAGACCTGCGCGCTCAGAGCTACATGAGAGCAGAGGGCGCAAGAAGTTATCAGGGTCGCCGGTATTACCTATCCAGCCTGTTAGTAGAAGATCTGTTGAGGCGATTGAAGACAGTTGTGTACGGTCGAATCGATCGTCAGTGTAAAGTTTCAATTCGATGCCGATGTCCGCTAAATTAGCTTGGATAAGTTCCGCAGTTTTACGCGGACTTGGGTTGTAAGCTCTTGGCTCTAGCGGCACCCACATTGAAAGCTCTAATCCCGGCTCGACGCCAGCTTCTTTGAGAAGGGCTATCGCATAGTTTCGGTCATAACGCACTTGAACATTGTCTTTCTGATGAGCCCAAGATGTCGGAGGCAGCAGTGTATAAGCCTTGGTACCTGTACCGTAGTACACCGAATCAAGAATATTTTGTCGGTTGATAGCCAAGTTCAGCGCTTTACGTACGCGAGAGTCGCGTAGGGCTGGGTGCTCTGTATTAAGGGCGATGAAAGAGACATTCACCGCTGGTGTCGCGGATATCTGCAGCTCTTTATGTGCTTGAATGATTGGGATCTGGCTAGAAATTGGCGAGTTCAACACATCACATTCATTGCGCAGCAACTTAGCGAGGGTGCCGGTTCCGCGTTGTGAGGTATCGAAAACCACTTGGTCCATTTGCACATCACCTTTCCAGTAATGCTTGTTCTTTTTAAGACGCACCAAGTCATTGATTTGATATTCATCCAGATAGAATGGACCAGTACCAACCGGCTTCGAGTCGATTTCATTCTTCTCATCAGCAGCCACGAGTTGGTTCGCGTATTCCTTAGAGTGAATCACCGCGTAACTGGTCGCGATGTTATTTAGAAAAGAATTATCTGGGCGACTCAATTGGAATTTAACCGTTAAGTCGTCCACTGCCGTGATATCGACAATCAAATTCTTGAAGTCGATGCCCGCAAACCATGGGTATAGACCACCGCCCACATAGTGGAAGGGGTTGGAACTATCAATGATACGTTCGAAACTAAAAACCACATCTTGCGCGTTCATAGAACGGGTTGGCGTAAACCAGCCTGTGGTCTGGAACGCTACGTTAGGGCGCAGTTTGAAAGTGTATTCAGTACCTGATTTATCGACAGACCAGTTTGTTGCTAGATTCTGCTGTGGTCGATAAGTCATAGGATCGAGTGTGAGCAGCGTGTCGAAGATTTGCGGGCTCAGCGATTCAGCTGTAATTCCGCTATCAACCAGTTGAGGGTTGAAGGTACTAGGATTGCCTTGGCCACAATAAATGAAGCCTTTTTCACGAATTTGCTCGTGATTCACACTCTCACCACATCCGGCTAAAAAGCTCAGCGTGCAGATGCTCAGTGATAGTCTTATTAGTGCTTTCATAAAAAGAAATACTTTTCGAAACGAGGCGTTAGAGGTGCCTCAAGATCCGGACAATTTAACATTTTATTTATTCGGCTCCAAATAATAATCCTATGAGTGTGGCTATTTCTCACTGCCTTGTCCGACAATCGCGTACTTCCTCACCATTCCCCTTAATTGGTTGTAGGTGAGTCCGAGTAATTCGGCGGCTTGTTTTTGGTTGTACTTGCTCTGTTTTAACGCTTGATTGAGCAGCTTGATGTCTTGCTGCTCTTGCCACGCTTTGTAATCAAGGGGCAAAGAAAACGAACCTTCAGAAGAAGTATGGCTGTTGGATGACTCATTGCCAATGTCTTGAGTCGATTCTTGATTCTTATCCCATGCTGGTTTAAACGGGTTAAATACCAAAGATTCAATAGGATATGGGTTCTTACCATGTTGATAGATGGCACGCTCAATGACGTTTTTGAGTTCTCTTACATTCCCTGGCCAAGAGTATTCCAGTAAGGATTCTATGGCCGATGGCGCAAAGCCAACAAATAGCTCAAGCTCTAATTCACGGCACATCTTAATGGCGTAGTATTCAGCCAGTAATGTGATGTCCTCTTTGCGTTCACGAAGCGGAGGAATAGTAATGACATCAAAGGCGAGCCTATCTAATAAATCGGCTCTAAATTCGCCTTTAGATGCCATCTCTGGCAGGTCAGCATTAGTTGCACACACCAGCCTTACATTTGCGCTTAGCGCTTTTTGCCCGCCGACACGTTCGTACTGTCCGTATTCAATAACCCGCAATAGCTTTTCTTGCACTGCAAGGGGAGCTGTTGCCAGTTCATCAAGAAATAGTGTGCCGCCTTCCGCTCTCTCAAATCGGCCATGGTGACGACCTTTTGAGCCGGTAAAGGAGCCTGACTCATGACCAAACAGCTCTGAATCAATCAAGCCTTCACTTAGTGTTGAACAGTTTAGCGAGATCAAAGGCTGGTCCCAACGCTTTGAGAGGTAATGCAGCCTTTGTGCAATCAGCTCTTTACCTGTACCACGCTCTCCAATGATCAGAATAGGCCTCTCTATTGGAGCCAGTTGAGAAACTTTGTCCAAAACAGAAAGAAAGCTAGGTGATTCACCAATAAGGTTCTGCTGCATAGCGGGTCCTTGTGTTAGCTGAGCGCTGGTGGAGGTCATTTAGACTGTAGTGGTGAAAAATACCAATACTTGGTTAAATTCATCATAGCATGGTTCAGGTTAATCGCCATTACATTGTAAGTGACTGATAATTAATGCCTTAAAAGTTGGCACATAACTTGGATCACTTATGGTAGGTTTAGCAACAAACGTAAATTAGCGAGCAAGTGGTGATGAGTCGCACAACGATTTAAATCGCATTTGCCATCATTGAAATTAAGGAGTTCCTCATGGGTATTTTTTCTCGCTTTGCAGATATCGTAAATTCAAACATCAGCGCACTATTAGATAAGGCTGAAGATCCTGAAAAGATGATTCGCTTGATTATCCAAGAGATGGAAGACACGCTAGTTGAAGTGCGCACTAACTCAGCAAAAGCAATAGCAGACAAGAAAGAGCTAGCACGTAAAGTTGAAGCAATCGAAACTCAAATTCTTGATTGGCAGAATAAAGCGACACTGGCACTCACTAAGCAACGCGAAGATTTAGCGAGAGCAGCGCTGATCGAAAAGCAAAAGCTGGAAGACATCATCAAGAGCTTGCACACAGAGCAAACGTTAGTGCATGAAACGATTGAAAAACTGACCAGCGAGATTGGCAAGCTTGAAACTAAGATTGCTGAGACTCGTGCCAAGCAACAAGCACTGATGATCCGCAACAATGCAGCGAGCAACCGTCGTGATGTTCAAAAACACCTGCACTCAAGCAAAACTAATGAAGCGATGGCGAAGTTTGAGCAATTCTCGCGTAAAGTGGATGAATTAGAAGCTGAAGCGGATGTTTACGCGAAGACAGGCAATGCAAAGTCATTAGACCAAGAATTTGCAGAACTGCAGGCTCAAGATGAAATTGAAAAAGAGTTAGCGAAGCTGAAGCAACAAGTTGAAAACCGCGATAAATAATTCAGGAGTTGTCTATGTCCACATTTCTAATTGCAGGTCCACTGATTGTCTTTTTGATCTTCGTGGCACCGCTATGGTTATTCCTACATTACCGCAGCAAGAAGAAATCCAGTAATGGGCTATCGGAAACGGATCTTCAACGCCTGCATAAGCTTTCAGCACAGGCAGAATCGATGCAAGATCGCGTAACAACGCTAGAAAAAATACTGGATGCGGAGTCACCTAACTGGAGACGAAACTATGAGTAGAGATCTGTATCGCGATCCAATTAACGGTAAGTTGTCTGGCGTGTGTGCAGGGTTGGCGAACTATTTCGGTCTTGAAGTTTGGCTGGTTCGTATCATGGTTATCTCCGCTGCAC
>NZ_MCYD01000543.1:0-5976 GCF_002876325.1 Vibrio sp. 10N.261.52.A1 | reverse complement strand
TATATATTCAACCCTAGCTGACTTGTTACATTATAACAAGTCATATTCTATTTGAGGCTGGGGAATGAAAGGATACCTTTTAAAAACACTGTTTGTGGTAACTTTGGCTTTAGGTGACGTGGCCTCTGCTTTTGCAGCTCTTCATTTCAAAGACGTGCTCGGTAGAGACATCTCTTTAGAAAAGCCGGCAGAAAAGATTTTCCTAGGTTTTTATTTTGAGGACTACCTAGCGCTCGTTGGGCCAGATGCCTACAAGAAAGTGGCTATTTTCCCAAGACACTCTTGGAAAGATTATCGTCAATCTCAATGGGCCACCTATAAAAAAATTATTCCTGAGTTAGAAACAATTATTGATTCAGGTTCTCTTTATACAAGTACTTTTGATTTCGAAAAACTCTTGTTAACTAAACCTGATGTTGCACTTATTGCGGCGTGGCAATATCAATCCCTTGGTGAAAAAGTTGAAATACTTGAAAAGAGTGGCATTAGAGTTGTCGTTGTAGACTTCAATGCCCAGACGCTTGAAAAACATGTCATTAGCGCACGTGTTATAGGCCAAGTAATGGGGACAGAAGAACGCGCTTCATCGATTGCCGCGGAATACGAAAACACAGTAAACATGGTTAAACAACGTGTTACAAGACATCTGGAAAACCACGCCGCACGCCGTGTGTATGTGGAAGCAGGTACAGGTGGACCAAATGAATACGGTAAATCTTACTCGACGACAATGTGGGGCAACCTTCTGACAATGGCGGGAGCCGATAACATTGCCCATGGGATGTTTGAAGGCTCTGCCCACCTAACGCCTGAATATATCTTGAGTCAAGATCCAGAGGTGATCTTTATATCCGGTGCTCACTGGGCTAAACATAACGACAGCGCCCTGCTTGGCTTCGACAGCACAATGGAAGAAGCGCAGACTAAATACCGCCCCTACCTAAACCGTGCTGGATGGAACCAACTGACGGCAGTTAAAAATAGGGACGTCTACGGTATATACCATTCAGGAACACGTACTATTTACGACCACGTTTTCTTGGTGTATCTAGCAAAGTCGATTTACCCAGAAGCATTTAAAGATATTAAACCTAAGAGATTACACCAAGAATTTTTTAGACGCTACATGCCGCAAGCGCTCAGAGGTACTTTCATGATTCAGGTGGGTGTAACTCATGAATGAAAGCATTAAAGCGTCGTCTGACCTGAATCATTCCAGCGGTGCTATTTATCAAAGAATGCAGAAGCAAAGGATTAAGATTTTGCTAGGCACTTTTCTCGCAACGAGTCTTTCCGCTTTATTCGATCTTGGTACTGGCTCATCGTGGCTAGGCATTGAACAAGTTGTTGAAGCCCTCCTAGGTGGTCCCTCTGGTGACCGCTTATCAACCCTCATTGTCTGGCAACTTCGGTTACCTATCACTCTCACCTGTCTTATGGTTGGTGCCTCACTCGGCCTCGCTGGCGGTCTGATGCAAACCCTCTTAGCCAACCCACTCGCCAGTCCGTATACCCTTGGCATCTCTGCTGCTGCTGGATTCGGCGCCGCCATGGCTTTTTTAACCGGTTTTTCAGTATTTGGTTTGCATTGGTTAGGCGTGCCGTTTGCCGCTTTTTTGACATCTGGATTAGCGAGTATGGCGATCTACATAATTGGTCGCAGCCGACATATGGACGCCAAAATCCTGATTTTGGCAGGTATTGTCGTTCTCTTCTTTTTCCAGGCTTTACAGTCATTAATTCAATATTTGGCATCACCAGAAGTGCTGCAGCAAATTGTTTTTTGGTTATTTGGCAGTCTGCTGAAGGCGAGTTGGTTGTCCTTCTTTGTTTCAGGAGCCGTTTTCCTGTTCGGTTTGGTCTTTGCGTTATCTAAGGTATGGGCACTCACCGCACTCACTTTAGGCGAAGAGCGTGCACTCGCCTTGGGAATAAAGACCAGCAAGTTAAGACTACAGATGTTTTTACTGTGTTCCTTGTTAACTGCAGGAGCAGTGTCGTTTGTCGGAACCATTGGTTTCATTGGGTTAGTAGCCCCTCACCTAGCCAGAATGCTTATAGGCGAAGATCAGCGTTTCTACTTACCTTTGGCGGCATTAATGGGAGCGTTGCTTTTATGTACTTCGTCCCTTGTTGCTAAGTTGATTGTCCCAGGCACTATCATTCCAATTGGTATCGTCACCTCCTTAGTCGGCGTTCCGATCCTTCTTTATTTTCTAGTAAGCAAGAGGTTTGTCTAATGACGTCACTTTCAATAGAAAATCTTGCCGTCCCAATTGGAAGAAAACTCGTTTTAAAGAAGGTAGACGCCCAATTCTTGGGGGGCGAATTTGCCGCCATTTTAGGGCCCAATGGCGCAGGAAAGACGACATTACTCAAAGCTATCATGAGCATCATTCCTTCTGATGGGAAAATTGATTCAAGTGGGGAAGACGGGCTGAGATTACCGCTACAATCCTTCTCGTACCTATGTCAACTCAACAAATCGCCCTGCCAATTAACGGTTATTGAGTTTGTCTTGATGGGCTTGGTTCATCAACTGAGTTGGAACATCACATTTGAACAAGAACAAAAAGCAGACGCCATCCTTAATTATCTAGGTTTGAGAAATCTCGCCCCTAGACAGTTTTCTCAACTAAGTGGTGGTCAGCAACAGCTAGTTTCACTGGCGCAAGCTCTTGTTGCTGAACCCAAGGTCTTGCTCTTAGATGAACCAACAAGCGCCTTAGATCTCAAGCATCAAGTCCAAATTTTAGACCTTGTTCGTCAATATACTCGAGCCAAAAATATCATCACAATTGCGGTTCTACACGACCTCTCTCTCGCTGCTCGATACTGCGACCATCTTCTCTTAATGAATGATGGTGAAGTCCAATATTGCGGTAAACCAGAAGATGTGCTCGATTCTGAAAGGCTGGGGCAAATCTATCAGATTCATGTGGACGTAGGTTGTTGCGTTCATGGACATACCCACGTCACCCCAGTTCGAGCTCTTGAAACGGATTAGGCATTCTTATGACCATGAATAAAAGGCATTATCAATTATTAGTTTCTCTATCCACGTTTGAATCTCAAATTCAAACCCTGAATCACTACAGTCTTGAAAATTGTGAATGTTTTGTCCTTTTGCAAGATAAAATTGATGAGTTATGTGCTTGGATATTGCAAGAAAATTCTAAAACCATTAGCGATGATTTTGATATGTTCCCTGAGTACGGACGTCTAATCAAGCAGCTTCGCGAAACTGCTGTAAAAGCTCTGTGTTTATTGGAAAAACATCAGTCTCAGTGTGCCAGAGAGCATCAAATCGACATCAGCGAATATTTATACCAACTTTCTGAAAACACAAAAATTGAACTAAAAAAAGCAGGAATTGAAAGTAACTCTCGAGTCCTGTTTATTGGCTCAGGGTCCTATCCAGTTTCTGCTTTTACTATATCTCAGATCACAGGCGCTCTCGTACACGGTATCGACCTTGATGAACAAGCAGTGAAAATGGCCAACCAACTCAACTTATCAACCACTTTTAGCTGCAAAGATCTCATCACTGAGTTTGCCTCTTTCCGTCCAACTCATGTTGTAGTGGCATCTTTAGTGGAACATAAATGGGAGCAACTCAGACAGCTTAAACCTCATCTTAACCACACTCACCGAGTATTAGTTCGATTCGGTAATGGTTTAAAGTCCGCCTTCAATTACCCTTTCAACCCAAACCTAATAGATGGGTGGGAAACACAACAGATCCATAACGATGCAGCGATATATGACACCGTCTTAATGGAGCGCGCAAAATGACTCTTTCATTAGGAAAAGTATTAATCGTAGGCACAGGGCCAGCCGCATTTCAGACAGCAAAAATCATCAGAAACCAATGCGAGCAACTTGGGTTAGTAAACCGCACATCAGAGCGCTGGCAGGTGATGTTTGATGCGGTTTTTGAAGATTTACGCGATGTAAGCGGACGATGGGATACGTTGGTTCTGGCCACCCCATCTCATGCTTATTCAACGGTTCTATTGGCTTTACCTAAATCGTGTTTGAGTTCCGCAAAAATAGTCGTCCTCATTTCATCCTTATTTGGTGGGCACCGGATTGTGAAAGGCTTGTTTTCAGAGCTAAATTTAACCCCCAACGTACTGATATTTTCCAATTACTTTGCGGCCACTAAATTTATAACGGAACAAGCTGGCGTTCGTGTCCTTACCAAAGCGGTTAAAAAACGTATTTATGCTTACTCAAGTAAACAAAAATGCCCTGTCCTAGAGTTACTGACTCAAACTTTAACAGGTATCGGTGTTGAAGTTGTCGAGTTGGAAAATGGGTTTAGCGTAGAAGGACGAAACATTACCTCTTTCGTTCACCCCGCATTTTTTATTACTCCTTTCTCGCTCAATCATATCTTAAGTGAGACGAGAGAAGTTAAGTACATGTACAAACTTTTCCCTGAGGGACCGATCACAACCGAAACCATCCACACTTTGGTTGAGCTATGGCGCGATATATCAAGATTGATGCTTCACTTTAACGGAGCACCATTTAACTTGTTACAATTTCTCAACGATGACAACTACCCTGTACATCAGGAAACCATCCGTCGTGGTCAAATTGAGCAGTTTATGTCGCTCACTCCAATAGCACAGGAATATTTGGTTTACGTACGATACAGCGCGATTTTGATCGATCCTTTTTCTAAGCCGGATGAAAATGGATGCTACTTCAACTTCTCTGCCGTGCCTTTTAGCAAAGGTAAGGTGGAAAAAGGCAAGTTATCTTTACCTCGAATACCCAAAGAAGATATACAGAACCTTTATTGGCTTCAAGTCTTGGGCAGAGCGCATGGGATTGCCTTGCCGAGCGTTCAACGTGTGCTAGGCATATTCGAATCTTGGTTAAGTCGATCTCAATTCCCTCACCATGTGATTGAAGAGTCCCGTACTCAAGCGCACCAATACCTTGGCTGGGTGCGCCTATCAGACGACCTTTAAAGAAACCCATCATGACCAACGGTGTAGCGTTAACTATATTTTCTGCTTTCATTTTTAGTGTCATGAACACACTTATTAAAGCGGCTAGCTTGACGATTCCAAGTTCTGAAATTGTCTTCTTCCGAAGCGCAATAGGAACCGTTCTTATTTTAGGGTTAATGTGGAAAACGAGTATCAGATTTTCTAGAACGGGCATACCAATGCTTTTGCTTCGAGGCCTGTTTGGGGCGTTTTATTTGCTCGCTTTTGTGTACGCTCTTACCCACATGCCGCTCGCGGATGCCGTGATTTTGGCTTACTTGTCCCCGTTCTTCGTTATATTACTTTCTAACCTGATTTTGGGAGAAAAAGTGCCTAAAAAAGTCGTATTCCTTTTTCCGATCGCTTTAATTGGAGTGACCTTAATTGTAAATCCCTTTAGCTTCGACACTTTTAATTTGTATGCCCTATCGGGGGTGGCGAGTGCTTTTTTTGCAGCAGCTGCCTCTATCACTATTCGTCACCTGAGTAAGAGACACCATATTTACGAGATTGTGTTTTATTTTCTGTTCACATCGATGTTGGTATCCGGTTATTTGATGAGCGAGGAATTTGTGGTTCCACAGGGTATTGCGTGGATTTATCTAATTGCCATTGGTCTTGTTTCTCTCATTGGGCAAATTTTCCTAACAAAGGCATTCAGTCATGAAAACGCCGCCGTCGTTGCAGTCACTCGCTATATCGGATTAGTCTTCAATATATTTTGGGGGGTTATTTTTTGGTGTGAAATTCCTAGTTGGATGAGCACAATAGGCCTTCTAATCATACTAACAACATCGGTTTGCCTCTCGCTAAAGGAAAAAACTGGGCAAAGAGAGTAGGTCGACTGACTTCCAACAACCCAATTAACGATAGCGAGTAAATGTTTATCTGACTCTGTGCCAGTATGCTACTTAAAGTTGAAGGCCAATAAATAATAAAAATCCTCAAGTCATCTTATAAACATTAATTC
>NZ_MCYD01000542.1:0-13979 GCF_002876325.1 Vibrio sp. 10N.261.52.A1 | reverse complement strand
ATCGATAACTTAATATTTCAATAACCTAATTACTTAGTTAGGTCATCGAAGAAGTTTTTAACGCCGCTGAAGAAACCTTCAGACTTAGGCTTGTGCTTGCTTGCCGCTTCGCCGCCACATGTCTCTTCAAACTCACGTAGAAGTTCTTTCTGACGAGAACTTAGCTTCACTGGAGTCTCAACCACTAGCTTAACGATTAGGTCACCCACACCGCCGCCACGAACACCTTTCACACCTTTGCCACGCATACGGAACATACGGCCCGTTTGTGTTTCTTCTGGCACTTTAAGATTTACACGACCATCAAGTGTTGGTACTTCAACTTCACCACCTAGAGCAGCCATAGAGAAGCTTACTGGTACTTCACAGTAAAGGTTATTGCCGTCACGTTCGAAGATGTTGTGCTCTTTTACGTGAACTTGTACGTATAGGTCGCCAGCTGGAGCGCCTTGCTCTCCCGCTTCACCTTCGCCAGATAGACGAATACGGTCGCCAGTATCAACACCAGCAGGGATCTTAACGTTAAGTGTTTTCGTCTTCTGCTTACGGCCTTGACCGTGACAAGAGTTACATGGGTCTTTGATGATCTTGCCTTTACCGTTACAAGTAGGACAAGTCTGCTGAACCGCGAAGAAACCTTGACGCATTTGTACTTGGCCGTGGCCATGACAAGTGCCACAAGTTTGCGCAGAAGAACCTTTCTTCGCGCCGCTACCATCACAAGTGTCACATTCAACCAGTGTTGGTACTTCAATCTCTTTAGATACACCACGAACCGCTTCTTCAAGCGTCAGTTCCATGTTGTAACGTAGGTCTGAACCACGTTGTGCACGTTGTTGACCGCCACCACGACGACCGCCGCCGAAGATGTCGCCAAATACGTCACCGAAGATATCGCCGAAATCACCTTGACCGCCGCCGAAACCGCCGCCGCCACCCATGCCGCCTTGTTCAAAAGCTGCGTGGCCGTATTGGTCGTAAGCTGCTTTCTTTTGAGGATCGGTTAGGATCTCGTACGCTACTTTTACTTCTTTAAATTTGTCCGCTGCGCTCTCATCACCCTGGTTACGGTCCGGGTGGAATTTCATTGCTAAGCGCTTGTACGCTTTTTTAATATCGCGCTCTGATGCATCGCGGCTTACGCCTAATACTTCGTAAAAATCACGTTTTGACATGTTCTAGGTCACCAAAATAATTGCTACTACCGAAAAGTAACTTCAGTAGTCTGTGTATCAATCTAGATAAAAGTTCTGCCGGCTGAATCACCGAATAAAGCTATTATCTAGATCGACAAGTCTAAATACAAATTTACGGGCGTGAGAGTTACCTCTGACGCCCGTATTAATAAGTCTTCGAGACAAATTTCTAAGCAGATAGCTTGAGTTCTAGAAGGAAGCGCGCAGCCTACGCTAGTAGGTGAGCACTTCCGACAACGAAATCAGGCTACTCTGCGACGAAATTATTTTTTGTCGTCTTTAACTTCTTCAAACTCTGCGTCTACCACATCGTCGTCTTGCTTAGGTTGCTCACCCGCTTCAGCGCCAGCTTGCTGTGCTTGAGCTTGTTGTTGAGCAATTTCCATTAGCTTCTGAGCTGCTTGCATAAGTTCTTGAACTTTAGCGTCGATAGCTTCTTTGTCGTCACCAGACTTAACTTCTTCTAGTGCCGCGATAGCTGCTTCGATCTTCTCTTTCTCGTCTGCAGGTAGAGCTTCACCAGCTTCTTCTACTTGCTTCTTAGTACCGTGAATCATTTGGTCAGCTTGGTTACGTGCAGTTACTAGCTCTTCGAACTTCTTGTCCGCTTCTTTGTTAGCTTCTGCTTCTTGTACCATTGCTTCGATCTCTTCCTCAGACAGGCCGCCTGATGCTTGGATAGTGATCTTCTGCTCTTTACCAGTCGCTTTATCTTTCGCAGATACGTTTAGGATACCGTCAGCATCTAGGTCGAAAGTTACTTCGATTTGTGGCATGCCACGTGGTGCAGGTTGGATACCTTCTAGGTTGAACTGACCAAGAGACTTGTTGTAAGTCGCTTGCTTACGCTCACCTTGTAGTACGTGGATAGTTACCGCGCTTTGGTTGTCTTCAGCTGTAGAGAACACTTGATCCGCTTTTGTAGGGATAGTTGTGTTTTTCTCGATTAGCTTAGTCATTACGCCGCCCATCGTTTCGATACCGAAAGATAGAGGAGTAACGTCTAGAAGTAGTACGTCTTTAACGTCACCAGCTAGTACACCACCTTGAACTGCAGCACCCATTGCTACTGCTTCGTCAGGGTTTACGTCTTTACGAGCTTCTTTACCGAAGAACTCAGCAACTTTAGCTTGAACCATAGGCATACGAGTTTGACCACCAACTAGGATAACGTCAGTGATTTCGCCTACAGATAGGTCAGCATCCGCTAGAGCAACTTTTAGAGGCTCAAGAGAACGTTGTACTAGGTCTTCAACTAGAGACTCAAGCTTCGCACGAGTCACTTTGATGTTCATGTGCTTAGGACCAGTCGCATCAGCAGTAACGTAAGGTAGGTTTACGTCAGTTTGAGTAGTAGAAGAAAGCTCGATTTTCGCTTTTTCTGCTGCTTCTTTAACACGCTGCATTGCTAGTGGATCAGCTTTAAGGTCGATACCTTGCTCTTTCTTGAACTCATCTACTAGGTAGTTGATCATGCGGTTATCGAAATCTTCACCACCAAGGTGAGTGTCACCGTTAGTTGAAAGAACTTCGAAAGTCTTCTCGCCTTCTACTTCATCGATTTCGATGATAGAGATATCGAATGTACCACCACCAAGGTCGTATACAGCGATAGTGCGATCACCGCCTTGCTTGTCTAGACCGTAAGCTAGAGCAGCAGCAGTTGGTTCGTTGATGATACGTTTAACATCTAGACCAGCGATACGACCAGCATCTTTAGTTGCTTGACGTTGAGCATCGTTAAAGTAAGCAGGAACAGTTACAACTGCGCCAGTTACTTCTTCGCCTAGGAAGTCTTCAGCTGTTTTCTTCATTTTCTTAAGAACTTCAGCAGATACTTGAGGAGCAGCCATTTTTTGGCCTTGCGCTTCTACCCATGCATCACCGTTGTCAGCCTTAACAATGTTGAAAGGCATGATTTCGATATCGCGTTGAACTTCTTCATCTTCAAAACGACGACCGATTAGACGCTTGATAGCGAACAGTGTGTTTTGAGGGTTAGTAACAGCTTGACGTTTTGCAGGTTGACCAACTAGCGTCTCGCCTTCTGTGTATGCGATTACTGATGCTGTTGTACGTTCGCCTTCAGCATTTTCGATTACGCGTGGTTTGTCGCCGTCAAGAACAGCAACACAAGAGTTAGTAGTACCTAAATCAATACCAATGATTTTACCCATCAGGCTATCTCCGAAATATATTCTATTAAGTTTTTGCTATACCCACTGATGTGGGGGTGGTAATTAGAGATTCAACCCTAATACACAAAATTAAAGTGCAAATACAATTTGCTTTCGTATGCACCATAGATAAGGGCTCACGATACCTTTTCAAGGGTAAAAACGGATTTTTTTACATTTATTTTAATAAAAAGAATGATTAGGTAAGAATGCATATCATTAACACACCATTAAACCCGTTATTCGATTCAAAAGCCCCGTTTTACCTTGTGTGGATAATATCTGGTACTGTTTGTAACAGCCTTATGGCTAACCATCAAGGCGAAGAAAAAATTCAACGCACCATGCTTGTGCCCACGGTACTCCAAGCAAGATTTACATTTATCACCCAATAAAAAAACGGAGCCACTTGGGCTCCGTTTTCAATCAAGACTTTCTACATAGACATTGTCTATAGAAGGAAGAACTTTTAATTAAGCTTCTGCTTTCTTCAGTTCAACTTCTTCGTCTGCTTCAACGCCGATTTCGTTTTCAGATTTAGCAACGATAGTGTTTACCGCTGTGTCACCCACTACGTTTGAAGAAGTACAGAACATGTCACAGATACGGTCAACAGCAGCAACGATAGCTAGACCTTCTGGTGGTAGACCTAGTTGGTGCAATAGAACACCTACCATTACTACACCGCCACCTGGAACACCACCAGCACCGATAGACAGTAGCAGGATAGTTAGACCTAGAGTGAAGATATCAGCAGTGTTGATTGGCTGACCAAATGCGTTTGCTACGAACATAGTTGCTAGTGCGATATAGATAGACACACCAGACATGTTCATTGTTGCACCTAGTGGTACACCGAAGCCCGCTACTGACTTAGATACGTTTAGCTTGTCAGTAAGAGTGCGCATTGTTACTGGGATTGTCGCGTTCGAACTTGCAGTAGATAGTGAGAATAGAACTTGCTCACGAGTTGCACGTAGGAACTGCTTTGGAGAAATACCAGTGAATGAACCCACCATCATTGGGTAGAAGAAGAAGATCCAGAACACAAGCATTGCAACAACAAGCGCTACGTAGCCAGCTACTGACATTAGCGTATTTGCATCCAGCGTTGCACCTAGTTGAATCATCAGAGCGAATACACCGTATGGCGCTAGGCTCATTACTAGGCCGATAAGCTTCATCATGATTTCGTTAGCCATCTTGAACGTCTTGATAGCTGGGCCACCACGAGAATCAAGCGCTTGAATAGCAAGGCCAGTCAGAATCGCCATGAAGATGATTTGTAGCATGTCGCCGCTTGCGAATGCTTGTACTGGGTTGCTAGGAACGATGTTCACAACAAGAGAGAAGATGTCTGGTGTTTCTGTTGTTGTAAGTGCAATCGTCTCAGAAACCGTACCCGCTAGGTTTGCACCAGCGCCAGGTTGGAAAATAAGACCAATCGTTAGAGCAGCTGAGATCGCGATGATGGTGTTAATAATGTAAAGACCAAAGGTTTTACCACCAAGACGACCAAATGAACGGATATCCTTTAGTTCAACGATACCGCAAACAATAGATACATATACAAGAGGCACTACCAACAACTTGATAAGTGATACGAACATACCACCAGCGCCTTCCGCAGCACCAAGTAGGTAAGTGTCAAAAATAGCGATTCCGCTGAATAGGTACTGAATAGCAGTACCAATAATCAGGCCAACAAATAGGCCTACAAAAATCTTACTTGAGAGCGATTTATCCATCGTTCTTCTCCAGTTTGTTGTGTTTAAAATTTGTACTTTTATAGTTGTATGTGCGAGTAATATCGCTATATGGCAGTGGATTTTACATACAAAGATAACAATTAAAAGCACTTGTTTACAAAAATATCACAAGTGTGACATCAAAACATTTTCTTATTAACAACCAGTTTCATAACACAAAACTCTAAACCGCTGTTCTGTATGAAATAAAAAGAACGACATCCTTAATGCACTTTGAAGGGCTATTTACGCGGATTCTCAAGTGACAGGCACAAAAAAAGAGAGGCATAAACCTCTCTTCTTATTTCACATCAACTAGTGAATTATATTGTAACTGCAGCTAGCTTGATCAGTAAAAAGTCGAACCTTTCACTTAACGAGCACCACTCAATTACTTAGCGACCATTACCATTGCAGGGCGAACTACACGACCGTTTAGCTCGTAGCCTTTTTGCATCACGAACATAACCGTGTTTGATTCGTGATCTGGGCTTTCTTGGATAGACATCGCTTGGTGGAATTCAGGGTTGAACGCTTCACCTTCAGGGTTGATCTCTTTAAGACCAAACTTAGCAACTGTGTCTACGAATGTTTTGTGCGTAAGCTCAACACCTTCGTATAGTGGCTTAACCACTTCGTTTTCAGCGTCTGCAGCTTGCATTGCACGCTCAAGGTTGTCGATAACAGGCAGTAGGCCTTCAGCAAACTTGTTCAAAGCGAATTTACGCGCTTTATCAATTTCTTGCTCGCTACGGCGACGCATGTTTTCAACTTCAGCTTTAGCGCGAAGAACAGAGTCTTGCTGCTCTTTCACTTTAGTTTCGCTAGCTAGCAATGCCGCTTCTAGTTGAGCAATCTTTGCTTCCTGCTCATCAGCAGCGTCTGCGTTCAGTTCAGCTTCTTCAACTTTTTCTGCTTCAGCAATGATCTGATCTAGTTCTTCTTCGGTTACTTTGTTTTCTTCGTTGCTCATGATATCTCCAGAATTCGTTTCCAATGCAAGTGACAGGCGGGTTTGCGCCTCAAATTGATATAAAACACTCGCATAGACGTTCAACTTGCCTTTATTATGGGGATGAAGAATTTTGATTCAAGCCTAATTCGTTTGGAAACCTTATGAAAAAGCCATTTGAAGTGATCGCCATTATTGGTAAACCTCGAGATCAGCAAGCAATTCAGACTCATAGAGAACTCTATCAGTGGTTGAGCACTGAGGGTTATCAAGTGTTTGTTGATGACAGACTCGCCAGTATTTTAGACGATATCCCAAAAGAACATTTTTCTAGCCTGGTCGACTTAGGTAAACGCGCCGATCTCGCCATTGTAGTCGGTGGTGACGGAAACATGCTCGGCGCCGCTCGAATCTTGTCTCGTTTCGATATTTCAGTAATCGGTGTAAACCGAGGTAACCTTGGCTTCCTAACCGATCTCAACCCAGAAAACTTCCAGAGTGCACTGACCGATGTTCTCAAAGGCGAGTTCATGGAAGAAGAACGCTTCCTACTTGAAACAGAGATCCACCGCCATGGCCAAATAAAAAGCCATAATGCAGCACTTAACGAAGCGGTACTTCACCCCGGCCAAGTCGCGCACATGATCGAGTTTGAAGTTTACATCGACGACAGCTTCGCTTTCTCACAGCGCTCTGATGGCTTGATCGTGTCAACACCAACCGGTTCTACCGCCTACTCGCTCTCTGGCGGCGGCCCAATTTTGTCATCAAGCTTGAATGCCATCTCTTTGGTACCTATGTTCCCGCACACGCTTTCAAGCCGACCGCTTGTTGTCGATGGGAAACGTCACATTAAATTGATCGTATCGCCTGATAACCGCGGCACTCAAGAAGTCAGCTGCGATGGTCAAATCTCGCTACCTGTATCTCCAGGCGACGAAATCCATATTTACCAAAGCCCAAATGTGCTCAAGCTGATCCACCCGAAAGACTACAACTACTACCATGTCCTACGTAACAAACTGGGCTGGTCGAGTAAGCTGTTCTAGCTCAACGGCACTAGTAACAACCAAAAATTTCAAAGGCTGACGATATTCGTTAGCCTTTTTTATTACCTTTATAACGCCCACCAACTCTGCCTTCACGCCTATCCTAGAGCTCGTCATTCCCAAGAAGGAGGAGCGACTGAGTTGGGAATCTATAGTGGTTTCAGTGTTCTACAGACAAGTACAATTCTGAGAGCTATCACAAAAAATTTTCATCTGTCGACTTTACTGTATAAAGAAACAGTATATACTGAGCTTATATACAGTATTGTTCAGTTATACAGGTAAATAAAAATGCTGGCTCATTTAAGTGTTAATAATTTCGCTATTGTTAAGTCTTTACAGCTAGAACTTTCTAAAGGCATGACAACAATCACCGGGGAAACTGGTGCGGGTAAATCTATCGCAATCGATGCTTTGGGTTTGTGTCTTGGAGGGAGATCCGATGCAGGAATGGTAAGACAAGGTGAAGAAAAAACCGAAGTCAGTGCTGCTTTTTTACTTGAGAACAATCTGCATGCAACTCGCTGGTTAGAAGATAACGAACTTCTAGACGGCACTGAATGCATCCTGCGCAGAACCATCTCTAAAGAAGGTCGCTCTCGCGCATTCATTAACGGTAGCCCGGTTCCTCTTTCACAATTGAAATCACTAGGACAACTACTGATCAACATTCATGGCCAGCACGCGCATCACCAGCTGATGAAAAGCGACTACCAAATGGCAATGCTTGACCAATACGCAGGCCATTTAAACTTATTGAAATCGACACGTAATGCTTATCAAACTTGGCGCCAAGCAGACAACCACCTAAAAGAGTTACGTGAAAACAGCCAACAAAACCAAGCTCAGAAACAGCTTCTTGAATACCAAATCAAAGAGTTAAACGAGTTATCTATTGGGGAGGAAGAATATGAAGAGCTCGAACAAGAGCATAAGCGCCTCGCCAATAGCGGAGAATTGGCCTCAACCTGCCAGCAAGCTATCGAGCTTATTTACGAAGGTGAAGAAGTTAATGCGCTTGGTATTCTGCAATCGGCCAATCACTCCCTGATTCAACTAGCAGAATTAGATGAGCGACTTGCTGAGCTACCAAATATGCTGTCTGAAGCCATTATTCAGATTGAAGAGACCAACAGTGAGCTAAGAACTTACCTTGATAGCATCGATGTCGACCCAGGTCGCATGGCTTACGTTGAAGAGCGTTTCTCTAAAGTGATGTCGATGGCGCGTAAACACCACGTATTGCCTGAGGAGCTGTATAAACACCACCAAGACTTGCTACAACAAGTTGAAGCGCTGGATTGCTCTGATGAAAAGCTTGAAGAGTTAGCGAATGACGTTGAAAACCAATATCAATCATTCGTAGCAAAATCTGAGAAGCTGCATAAATCTCGCGTTCGTTACGCAAAAGAGCTAAACAAGCTGATCACGCAAAGCATGCATGAACTGAGCATGGAAAAAGCGCAGTTTGCGATTGAAGTAAACAACACCAACACTCACCCTTCACCATTGGGTATGGATAACGTGACCTTTATTGTATCTACCAACCCAGGCCAACCGATGCAGCCAATCGCTAAAGTGGCGTCTGGTGGTGAGCTATCACGTATTTCATTAGCGATTCAGGTGATCACTGCACAAAAAGTCGATACACCAAGTCTGATTTTCGATGAAGTGGATGTGGGTATCAGTGGCCCAACCGCCGCTGTAGTTGGCAAGATGCTACGTAAACTAGGCGAATCAACTCAGGTAATGTGTGTGACTCACTTACCTCAAGTTGCCGGTTGCGGTCACCAACAGCTGTTTGTGGCAAAGAACACGAAATCAGGTAAAACCGAAACTCAAATGCATACACTTGATGAGCAACAACGCGTTTCAGAGCTGGCTCGACTGCTTGGTGGCAGCCAAATCACCGAGTCGACCCTTGCCAACGCAAAAGAGTTATTAGTCGCCGCTTAGATTAAATCTTCAGCAACTTTCTGATAATTTAACGAAAAATATTGGCAATTTTGCAACTAAATTCAAAATTGCCAGTCATAACAAGCTCAAAGCGCAAGGAGCTTTTTACTTCTTGCTGGAGCTTGTTTATTATCAGGCAGTATTTTAGCGAAGAAAGATCTCAAACTATGCGAATTAAAAAGTGGTTAGTTGCAGTTCCACTTGCACTAACAATGTTGACCGGTTGCTCTCTACTAGAGAAGTTGGTTTATCGAATTGACATCAATCAGGGTAACTATGTTGAACAAGAAGCTGTCGACCAGCTCAAGTTTGGCATGACAAAAACACAAGTTCGTTACGTTATGGGCTCACCTATGCTTATCGAAAATGGCTACCCAGATACGTGGTACTACATTTACCACCACCAAAAAGGTCATGAAGACCCGATTCAGAAAAACCTCGTCGTGAACTTTGATGCTACTGGCACCCTAGTTACGATCAACGGTGATTTTGAAGCCAGTGATGAGTTCTTCGAAAGCCTTCGCTAGCTTTCAATAGACAAGCTCTCAGCTGATAAAGCTACCCGTAGACAAAGCAAGAATCTTAAAAGCCTGCTCAATGAGCAGGCTTTTTAATATTTGCTTACAAATTAACCCACCGAACCTCGCTCACAGACACAAAAAAGCTCGCCGATTTGGCGAGCTCTCTGTGAATTTAATCCGTTTTTCGATGCTATTTAGCAGCAGCGGCTTTTGCTTGTTCGGCACGTTTACGGCGAATCTCTTTTGGATCAGCCAGCAGCGCGCGATAAATCTCAATTCGGTCTTTATCACGAACCGTTGCATCTAACTTCACGTTACGGCTGAACACGCCAACCTTGTTTTTTGCTAAGTCGATCTCTGGGTACAGTTCCAAAACACCAGACTGCACAATAATCTCTTCAACGGTCGCGTTCTTGTTCACAACCAAAGTAAACACACGCTGCTCATGCGGAAGTGCAAAGACAACTTCTACGTGGATCATATCTGATTCAATAGTCATGGTTTAGTAAACCTGTTTCGCTCGTTGAGTAAATGCGCTCACCATGTTGGTCGTTAGCTCATTGAAAATCTTACCAAATGCCATTTCAATCATTCGGCTAGAGAATTCAAACTCTAACTTAAGCTCGACCTTACAGGCCTGCTCATCCAACGGAGTAAAATACCAACCGCCCTGCAGTTTCTTGAACGGGCCGTCCACCAGCTCCATCAAGATCTCAGCGCCATCCGCTAAGCGGTTAGACGTTGTAAATGTTTTGCTGATACCTGCTTTAGAGACATCAACCGAAGCCACCATAGCGGAATCTGAAGATTCGATCACACGAGAACCAGAACACCCTGGCAAAAACTCAGGATAACGAGCAACATCATTGACCAAGCTAAACATCTGGTCGGCACTAAATGAAACTAATGCTGAACGAGTAACCTTTGGCATATAGACTCCTGTTAAAGACGGCGTTACATTAACACAAACTGCAATTTTAATTGTATTGGGCCAGAGCGCAAATAAAAAGGATTCCCCAACTAGGGTGCAATCCGTATAATGAGGCCATTATGGCAAAGAATAAATCAAAATCAAAAGCCGGTAGTAATACCATCGCGCTTAATAAGAAAGCTCGCCACGAATATTTCATCGATGATGAGATAGAAGCGGGGCTTGAGCTACAAGGCTGGGAAGTAAAATCCCTACGTGAAGGCAAAACGAATATCGCAGAAAGCTACGTCTACATCCGTGATGGCGAAGCATTCATTAGTGGTATGACGATCACTCCGCTTACTCAAGCGAGTACTCATATCGTGGCGAACCCAACACGTGTCCGTAAACTCCTAATGTCGAGAAAAGAGCTCGATAACCTATTCGGTCGTATTAACCGTGAAGGCATGACACTTGTCGCAACCGCACTTTACTGGTCTCGCTCTTGGGCGAAGATTAAGATTGGCGTAGCGAAGGGTAAAAAGCTGCACGATAAACGAACTGATATGAAAGAAAAAGATTGGGCGAGAGATAAAGCACGAATTATGAAGAGTAATTTGCGCTAATTTTAAGCACTTAAACGCACAGCGCTAGACAGAGTAAGCTTTTCTGGTACTATGCAAGAACACTTGGGGCTGATTTAGGATTCGACAGGAATTTTGAAGTCTGAGGTGCATGCCGTGGGGCGGTTGGCCACGTAAAAAGCCGCAAAAAAATAGTCGCAAACGACGAAAACTACGCACTAGCAGCTTAATAACCTGCTCAGAGCTCTCTTGCCCTAGCTTCCGCTCGTAAGACGGGGACCAACAAGAGATCAAACCCAAACAAGCTAGCGTGGCTTCTCCCACCTGAGAGGAAAAGCGCGAATTATAATTCAGGTTAGCCTTTAACTAGCGTGTCGGTTCGCAGGTTGCTGGTGAATTTAAAGATCGACTAAGCATGTAGTACCAATGATGAATAGTTTTTGGACGCGGGTTCAACTCCCGCCAGCTCCACCAAACGTTTGGAAAGGGCCAACTCGAAAGAGTTGGCCCTTTTTGTTTGTCTGATGTTCACAAATGAGATGCGTTCAGCTGTAAAACAACGAGCTAATAACTCATCAAAACAGTTAGTTATGAAAAAGCCACACATCCCATTACTGAAATGTGTGGCCATTTAGAACTGCTCTATTTCGCTTTTAGTAAATTAAGGTGTTACTCCATTTTCCCTAGAACGTAATCTTCATCGCTACTTACTACTGCGCCGTACTTCAGGAAGTTCTTACCTAGAATCATGCTGTATTCAAATCGAGAACGATCTTGAAGGTTCACTCTCACTTCTTTCTCTAGATCGCCTAGCTTCACTTTCATTTCTACGACAGGTCGAATGTTAACCTTCTCGCCTTTCTTCGCTTTAATGCGCATCACATCAATCACTGGCTTGGTAAACTCTTGCTTATCGCCTTGATTGTTTTGATAAGTAAAGGTCACCATGTCTTGACCATCTTTCTTGAATCGCTTGATGTTCACCGCGTTCATAGAGCTCACGTCAGCACCGGTATCTAGCTTGGCAGGGAATGTCATGCCGTTCACTTCAACCACTTCAATGTGCCCAACTTTAAACAGAGGCTCGGCTTTCAATAGGTAGTCTGAGCGCGTGTTTACGTAAACGCCCTCTTTCGCCATCTTCTTACCGAGAATGAAGTAAGCTTCTTTTTCGTTGCTGTTTAGTACATCGATAGCAAACTCTTGTGTGCGAACCTTGCCAGAAGCCGAGAACTCACCGCTCACTACTGGGCGAGTATCGTCTCCTACTTTGAGCTTTTTAATGATTGGCTTTGTGACTTTCTGCTGTTCGCCATTCGCGTCAGTTAGGTAAAACTCAACCGATTCATCTTTGCCCTTGCCGACAATTTCAAAACTGTCCACCCTTAATAGAGGCGTGTTTACAGTAAAAGAAGCCACAGCCTTTAGTGAGAACCCATCAAGTGTAATGTCCTCTTCCGGTGAGATAATCATTGGGGAACCCGCTTCCACCACATTGCTAAAACTCGATGAACCTTGTGAGAGCAAATTCTCAGCATTAGTATCAATCATAAAGAATTCGCTGGCGGTATTCGTCCCTACCTTTAACTGAGAAGTGCCGCCTGAATACTCGCTCAAATAAACAAGCACATCTTTAGTGGTAATCTCATCGAGTTGAACTGGCACATAGACTAAAGGTCTCTTCTTACCGCTCACGCTTAGCATACGAACCAACGGTAATGTCACCTCTTTTTGCTTGCCAGTGTTACCGACGATATCAAACGTGACTTCGCTGTGTTTTTTGTCTACATCAATATTTTTTGCATGTAGGGTGCTGTAGCGATTCTTTAAAGAGAAGGTCGCATTCATTGGTATGCCCGAAATAGACACCACCTCTTTGCGGCCAACCACGGTTGCGTTCTCTTGCTCTTGCAAATAGTCGTAGCCAGCAAACACCAGTGCGTTATCCGCTAGGAAGGTTTTACCGATCAATACTGGTGCAGAGAAGTGACTTCTGTCTGTCAGGTTAACATCGGTTTTTAGCTCTTGGTCTGCGATGGCCAGCGACATTTTAATGGTCGGGCGAAGCAAAGACTTACTGCTGGTGCGGCTACGTATAACACTGACACGCTCTAAAGGGGCCTGAACCTTTACTTTCTCTCCAGTCCGCGGGTTTTGCACCTTAAAAGAAACGATCGCCTGATACTTTGCAAAGTGGCTGCCATCCCAATCCCTATAGTGGAGAGCTCTGTTGCTCCGAACCTCTTCGACCAATGCCGCCATCAACTCCTCATCTTTGAGGTTCTTGTAGTCGGCATGGAGACTTCTCACATGAATATCTTCAGCATGCATCGAAGTGGTTTCTGCACCGGTGTCGATTTTACCCATGAAAGGGACGTCTTTTAGCCCTTGAACGCCAGAGAAGTACACATTCTCAGTTCGCCCTAAGACCACTTTACCATCAAGTTCGTAACTCGGGTTTTGCGTGGTGTGAGAGGTGTCTGTAGCCAAAGAGTATTGTGACAAAAATAGAGAACTTAAAAGAGTTAGAGTCAAAGGGATCTTTTTCATTAGTTAGTCCGTTGTGATCAGTTCACTAATAATACTGGTGAAAAGGCAAGAAGTTCCCCACCAGCAATGGTTCTCACATAACGTTTACGCTATGACTTTTTAAATGACAAACCGATGACTTTGCGTCGCATTATTTCATCAATTGTTGACTAACAGACACTCAATAACGTTTGGATATTCAGTGTTCTATTGGAGAAATGAATACACAAAAGGCCAACGACGCGCGTTGACCTTAGCGATTAAAAATACCCATGAAGCGAGCTTAACTTGCTAAAACACGAACGGTTCTAGATAAACATAGCACTAAAAAGTCCCGACTGTTTTCTTTGCACAGAT
>NZ_MCYD01000541.1:0-1890 GCF_002876325.1 Vibrio sp. 10N.261.52.A1 | reverse complement strand
GTGAACACATCCTACTTGGCGGCGACAACATGGACTTGGCTCTGGCTTACCGCTTGAAGATGAAGCTAGCACAAGAAGGCAAAGAGCTGGCACCTTGGCAAGTTCAAGCGATGACTCACGCATGTCGTGACGCAAAAGAAGCGCTACTGAACGACGCAGAGCTTCAAGCTGTGCCAATCGTGGTTCCTAGCCGTGGCTCTAAGCTACTTGGCGCGACGCTAAAAACAGAACTGACTCAGCAAGAAGTACAACAAACATTGGTTGATGGCTTCTTCCCTAAAGTTGCTGTGACTGATCACCCGGTACAAAAAACGCGTGGTGCACTGACTCAAATGGGTCTGCCTTACGCACAAGATGCAGGTATCACTCGTCACATTGCCGCATTCCTTTCTAAGCAAGCGAACGCGCTTTCTGGAAATGGTGAAACGGCTCAACAAGATTTCAATCCGTTTGCAAATATGCCGGGCATGCCAGGTGCTGAAGCGCCTGCTGCTGACTTCATCAAACCAACAGCAATCCTGTTCAACGGTGGTGTTCTAAAATCTAACCTACTCGCTGATCGTCTTTCAGACACAATCAACGAGTGGTTGATCAATGCTGACGCTGAATTTGCTAAACAACTTTCAGGCCTAGACCTAGACCTTGCGGTTGCAAGTGGTGCTTCTTACTACGGCGCGGTACGTCGTGGTCAAGGCGTTCGTATCCGCGGTGGTATCGCTTCTGCTTACTATGTAGGTATTGAAAGCGCGATGCCTGCAATCCCAGGTATGGCTCCTCCTATGGAAGCTCTGTGTGTTGCACCGTTTGGTATGGAAGAGGGCTCAAGCGTTCAAGTGCCTAGCCAAGAATTTGGTCTAGTGATTGGTCAGCCAGTTCACTTCCAGTTCTTCGGCTCAACAACTCGCCGTGAAGATCAAGCTGGTACTCATCTTGATCACTGGGCGCCAGAAGAGCTCGATGAGCTTCCTGAAATCCAAGTAACACTGCCAGTTTCTGAAGGCCGACGCGAAGGTGAAGTAGTTCCGGTTACTTTGGCTTCTCGCGTTACTGAGCTTGGTACTTTATACCTAGAAGCGATTGCCACTGATAATGGTCAGAAATGGCACGTTGAGTTCGACGTTCGTGAAGATTCGAACAACGACTCAAACGACGAAGCATAATGAATCAACGGCACCTTAGCGGGTGCCGTTATTTTATCAATACCGCTCCCAATTCAGTCCTACCTGTTTCTCAGGAACGACGTATACGAATAACAACAATAAGACCAAAACTATCAATACACTGGTCATCACTCTGGAAGAATAAGGTTTTGTATGGCAACTCCTCGTTTTTTAGTCGGCATTGACTTAGGCACAACCAACACTGTGGTTGCCTACTGTGAAATTAACGACGACCTACAACACGCTCCCGTTTCCCTTTTCGAAATCGATCAGCTTATCGGCCCTGGTGAAGTGGTTCGTAAGCCTCTACTCCCATCGTTTCGTTACCACCCTGCACAAGGTCAAATCTCCCCTTCAGACCTAACTATGCCGTGGGAACCAAACCCAGTTGAAGGCGATATAAAGAATGTTATCGTCGGTGAGTGGGCGCGTGAATTGGGCGCTAAGGTTGAAGGCCGTCAAGTATCGAGTGCGAAGAGTTGGTTATCGCACCAAGCGGTGGATCGTAGCTCAGACATTCTCCCTTGGGCTGGCGCAGCAGATGTCGATAAAGTATCACCAGTTGTCGCGAGTGCGAGCTACCTGAATCACATTCGCCAAGCATGGAACTACCGTAATCCAAGCAACAAACTTGAAGACCAAGATGTTGTTGTAACGGTTCCTGCATCATTCGATGAGACAGCTCGTAAGCTGACACTTGAAGCCGCAGAACTTGCAGGCTTAGGTAAGA
>NZ_MCYD01000540.1:0-775 GCF_002876325.1 Vibrio sp. 10N.261.52.A1 | reverse complement strand
TCATCATAGACCTTGGTTAAGTGAGGCAAAGCGATTATGAGGTTAAACACTTGGGTCTTTCGCGTAAGTGGCGCATCTGCTGGGGTGATGGGTTGCGCAACGTGAGTAAGTATTGAAGGTATTTATCGTGCAGCAAAGCGTGGTGTTTCGACCAGATGCCTTGCTCACTGCTAAAGTAGTGGGTCTGCTTCTCAATGTTCTCTATCAGCTCTCGATATTCATCCAGCCTTTTCGTGATGTCGGGATAACGGTCAAGCTGTTTGATGTGTATCACGTCACTTGGAATGAGTCGTAAAAGCGTCAAGGTGTTGAGCAAAAAAGTTTGAAAGGGTTTGATAAGCATAACGAAGTCCTTCCTGGTCATTGAGGTGTGTATGTTAAATAGGATTAAAGGGATGTTAAAAAATAAAAACAAACAGAAGTTTGACCATTTAATGAGAGTGGCGAATGATATTCAAAGTCGTAACCCAAGGGCGTTGCCTGATTTTCTTAATATTGTGCTAAGGCCGATCCAAGCGGAGGGTAATCTTGCTGTAGCCGAAAGAGGTACCGGTGCTATATCTAGCGCGAATTTTTTCTTCTTTGGTAAGTTTATTTTTGATTACCTATATGGCTCTGATGGAGAGCTATTGGGTAATTACCTTAATGCTGAAGAGTACGAATTATCGCTGAGTTACCACATCATTTTCACAAGACCGTGGAATCTTGAACGATATGTTTGTAATTTGTCTTATATCGGACGGCATAAAGCATTAGATGAAAGCTGCAATTGGAG
>NZ_MCYD01000539.1:0-10633 GCF_002876325.1 Vibrio sp. 10N.261.52.A1 | reverse complement strand
GAATTACTCGCGATAGAGTTTCTTGGTAAACCGCTTCGTTTAGAAGGATCGATGGCAGGGTGGCAGCAACTGTTTTGGGACAACACATTAGTGTCTCAATTAGATGCGACTTCGGAAGATGGTGATGTGCGAACACACACATTTATGCTTCGTTCTGGCGAAGAAACGTTGCAGTGTCACGTCGAATCTACGGTTCAGTGGCAACCTTTTGAGATGGCTTATAAGGCGCTGGTTAACGGACAAGTCATCACCGAAGGAAGCCGTAATACTAAAGACATCGAACAGCAAACTCCGGTTGTCGCGCCTAAACCTGAAAAACGTTTTAGCCTGATTGGGTTAGTATCGCTTGGAATGAAAGCGCTTAAGAGTGCTAAGTTGATTAAAGTGGTGCTTGCATCTGCAAGTTTAGCGGCATATTCGTGGCTATTTTCTATCCAGTTCGCTCTCGCTTTGATCGCTTGCTTGATGTTCCATGAATATGGACATATTAGAGCCATGAAATACTTTGGTATGAAAACGAAAGGTATTTATCTTATCCCTTTCCTCGGTGGTTTAGCACTCTCTGATGAGAAGATTAATACACGATGGCAAGATGTCGTTATCTCAATCATGGGGCCTTTATTTGGACTGATATTGTCGCTTGTGTTTACCGTTTTGTATTGGGTGACAGGCGAGATGTTTTTTGCCGGCCTTGCGGTATTTAATGCCTTACTTAACTTATTCAACCTACTGCCGATTTTGCCGCTTGATGGTGGTCATGTTCTAAAAAGTATCAGCTTTTCGATGAACAGTGTGCTCGGTATCGTTCTATGTGTCGCAGCGGCTGTAGGCGGCGTTATTCTAAGTTATCAGTTGAATCTAACACTGTTTGGCTTCCTATTGATTATGGGTAGCGTTGAAATACTGTTTGAATGGAGAGGGCGCCACCATAGCCATTTATTACCACTAGATAGATATGGCCAAGTAGTTTCTTTCCTTTGGTATGTAGGTCTAGTGTCTAGTTTGATCGGCGTTATTTGGTATTTTGCTTCTACAGGCGACCAGCTACTAAGCCTACCGTTACAGATCCTTGGTACTTAATACTCTTGCGATAGAGTCAATGTCAGAGCAAGAATCTCACTAAACGAAAAACGCCCTATCCAAATGGTTAGGGCGTTTTTTATGGAGTCATCACCGCGTCGTGTTGGTAAAGCGCTCCGGACTTACATTATGCCTTACAGTTTGGTCTTGCTACATTCGATTGAGGTAGCGTTGTTATTTTTGACTGTAAGTCTTTAATACGAGTACTGTGCGAAGGGTGAGTAGAAAGAAGCTCTGGTGGTTGGCTTCCACCTGACGCTTTCGCCATGTTCTGCCACAAATCGACGCTCTGTTTAGGGTCAAAACCAGCTTGCGCCATGTATTCTAGGCCAACAATATCGGCTTCAGACTCTTGAGTTCGCCCATAAGGCAGAATCACACCATATTGAACCCCCAAGCCTAATGCGGCCATGGTCATCCCTTGATATTGCTTGTATTCAGATGAACCCAAAGCAACACTCGTAATCGATAAACCTGTATTAGCGATCTGTGATTGGGACAAACGTTCGTTGCTGTGATCAGCTAAAACGTGCGCGACTTCGTGTCCGATGACGGTAGCCAATTGGTCTTGGTTCACTGCAACCTTAAGTAACCCCGTATAAACACCAATTTTACCACCAGGTAGGGCAAACGCGTTTACTTGGTCACTATCAAAAACAACGACTTCCCATTCACTAAAACCTTGCTTAGGAATGTGTTGAGTAATACTGTTCGCAACACACTGTACATAGGCGTTTGTTTTTGCATCTGTACTAATAGGTTGCTCTTTCTTCATCTGTTCGAAAGATTGCGCGCCAAGTTGAGACATATCTTTGTCTGAAAACAGCAGCAATTGATTTCTTCCTGTTGGAGAAGCGCTACATGCGGTTAAGCCTGCGAGAGTGAGAAGCGAGGCAAACTTCATCCATGACGTCATACAATATCCTCTGTGTATTCGGTTTTTATGCATGTTAACATCAACTTGCGTAATGGCTAATAGCTATAAGATAACTTATTAGATGTAAGACAAGAACAGACACCAATAACAAACTCTGCTCAAGCGATAACAAAAATTAAGGAAACTGCATGACCATTTGGAAAAAGCCTGTTGACCTAGATACCTTCAACGCGACCTCAAAAAATACCTTAATTGAGCACCTCAACATCGTTTATACCGAGGTAAACGACAATTCATTAGTAGCGACGATGCCCGTTTGTCACTTCACTCACCAACCACTTGGTATGCTTCATGGAGGCGCTTCCGTTGTGCTTGCAGAAACGCTCGGCTCATTAGCAGCAAATTTCTGTGTGCCAGAAGGCTACTACTGTGTTGGACTCGACATCAACGCTAATCATGTAAGATCAATGCGTGAAGGGCATGTTATCGGCACCGCTGAGCCAATTCACCTTGGTGTATCGACACAAGTATGGCAGATAAATATTACTGACGAGCGTCAACGCTTGGTCTGTACAAGCCGTTTAACCATTGCAGTAAAAAAGCACAAACGATAAAACGATCGTTTATTGGTGACACCATTGTGACCACCAGTTTGAACCCCGTTAACTAACCACAATTCTAGTTTGAGAAATCCATGGTCATAACCTTTAAAAATGGAAAAGTCATTGCAACAGCGCACGAGCTTGTTGTTCGTTTAGATGGTGAACACAGAGTCACGCTTCAAGCGCAAGTCGATGCGATTCAACTGATCGGAAAAGGGGCAAATGTCATCTCAGCCAATGGCTCTGAATGTAAGTGGTCAATAAAGTTAGACGATGAACAACAGCTTCGCGACATCGCCAATGAAATTGGTTGTGATGTGATGTAACCCTATGTCTGCAAAGCGCTTTGCCGTCTTGCTATCTTAGTCAAAATAAACTTACCTACTCAAATTCGATATTTCTGTGTAAAAACATTATCAGTTAGATTGATTTTCACTAATAAAATGAGGAAACTGAATTCATTGTCCCTTGAATAAGTTTTCCTCTTTATGAGTAGCCCAAGACTTCGCGTTCAATTTGAAACCCTGTTTGAATACTTCGATGGTAAAGACGCTGATGTTCAGCTTGATGACATAACAGATGTACTCTGTTGTACCCGTCGAAATGCTAGAATGGTACTCAACAAACTCGAAGAAGAGGGCTGGGTAGAGTGGCTACCTGCGGCTGGTCGAGGTAAGTTATCCCAACTCATCTTCAAGCAGAATCGTTGTGACGTTAGCGAAAACTTGGCAAGGCGCTACTTAGAAGAAGGTAAGATTGGACAAGCGCTATCCGTTCTTGACCAAAATGCTGCAAAGCTAACCCAAGTTATCCAAAACTACCTCGGGGTTCAATATCAAGAGGGTGAACAGGTCATTCGTTTGCCTTATTATCGCCCGCTTTCCATGCTTAATCCGACAAAGTCGATGCGTCGCTCAGAACAACACATCGCCTGCCAAGTCTTCAGTGGTTTAACGCGTTTGGATGAAAACGATCAGCTCCAGCCTGATCTTGCCCACTCTTGGCAGCAAATCAGTGACTATCAATGGCGGTTTTTCTTGAGACCCGGTGTGCGCTTCCATAATGGTGAGCCACTCATGACAAATCACGTCGTTGATACACTGCTAGCACTCGAGCCACTTAATATGTTCTCCCATATTAAAGACGTATCATCTCCGGCCAATTGCGTCGTTGATGTCTTTCTAACGCGCCCGGATAAATACTTCCCACTCGCGCTTACAGAATCCGTCGCAAAAGTGACGTTGCCGATGATTTTACGTGGCGAGGACTACGATATTCGTCCAATTGGTACTGGTCCATATCGCATTGAAAAGAATGACGAAAAACAACTCGTATTAACCGCTTTCAATGGCTACTTTGGCTTTAGGCCGCTGATTGATCGTGTCGAGGTATGGGTCGTGGATGAAGCCTATTCGTCCATGGTTTATCCAAGCCTTTCTAAGCCGGTTATGGCTGATCGCGGAGATAGCGATGAAGTAGAGCTCGATCCGGGATGTACGTATCTATTGCTAAACAGAAAGAAAGGTATCGCGAAGGACCCTGCATGGGCGGAGTTTTTATCCAATGCGCTAAATGCTGCCGATCTTTTTGTACACATTCCCAAAGAGACCGTCATTGATCTGGGTGTATTGCATGCTTATGGCATCAAGCCTGGTTGGTACGATATCAAGTTAAAAGTTCCGCAGTGTCCACCAGCCGATACTAAGCCTGCAGTAAAGTTAGCCTATCAGTGCCAACACCCAATGTTTCCTACGCTCGCGAAAGCCATAGTGACGGTTCTCAAGCAATATAACGTTGATGTTGAGCTTTTCGGTTACGAAACCGATCCACCGCATGCGGATGATGTAGATATTTGGATAAACCCAATGGGAATTGCAAACAACAGAGACGATGCGTTGGCATGCTGGCTTATGGATTACAGTTTCCTTGATGAGTCGAGCCCAGCAGAAGATTTTGATCAGTGGTGCCATATGATCGATCGTTGGCGCTCTGGTGAATTTGAGCAGTTCCCAGCAAGGCAGCTCGGTAAGCAACTGGTACAAAGCAATCAATTGATTCCCATGTTCCATTGTTGGCTAGGTGTAAACAAAGACCAATGTGGCACCTTGCAAAACGCGAAGTGTAATGCGCTTGGTTGGTTCGACTTTAGCCAAGTTTGGGTTAAACCTGACGTTGATTAATACGCGGATAGTGTCAGCAAGGGTAAGGGAACAATAATGCAAACCGTCTTAGTGACATTAATTACGCTGGTGGCCTTTGCGGCCAACTCGGTGCTTTGCCGATGGGCATTGATGGATCAAACCATCGATCCTTTGAGTTTCTCCGTTATACGTATTTTATCTGGCGCGTTTACTCTATTGATTTTGCAAGGTATAGCGTCCCACAATAGCAATAACACAGCTGAACTTAGCCCTACATCGCTATTTTCTAAGCTCAAATCTCAATTCAGTCTAGTCTCAGTCGTGCCATTGATCGTTTATATGTTCGGATTCTCGTTTGCACATTTAGAACTGGGAGCCGGGCTTGGCGCGTTAGTGTTGTTTGTTGCGGTACAATTTACCATGATTACGGCTCATCTCATCTCAGGTAATAAGATGTCCTTGATTGAGTGGGCGGGTTGTTTGCTCTCTGTTTCAGGACTTGTTTATTTGTTAATGCCGACCAGCACAACCAATACACCTGATTTAGTTTCAATTGCGCTAATGTCATTGGCAGGTATCGGGTGGGGTATTTATACCTTGGCCGGAAAGCGATCTTCAAATGCTCTGCTGTCAACAACGGCCAACTTTGGGTTCTGTTCATTGATTGTCTTGGTGTTTATCTCACCATGGCTCGTAGTACCAAGTTCAGCTCTTGATATTTCGATGTCTGAACAAGGGTTCATTTATGCCGTATTGTCTGGCTCTTTAGCTTCAGGGGTTGGTTACAGTTTGTGGTACTACGTAGTGAAGAAGCTCAATACTGTCGTGGCATCAATCGCACAGCTTTCGGTTCCGGTTATTGCGACGCTCGGCGGCGTACTGTTGCTCTCGGAGCCTGTCACCATGCAATTTGTTATTTCATCAACCATCATATTAGTCGGCATAAGCTTAGTGCTTGTAGCGCCTAAACTTAAACAATAAGAATCAGCACGTTACCTTTATGGCGAAACCAAACAAGAAGCAACCCACGAAAACCGTTCAAATATTTTGTGCGAAATGCAAAACACAGTTATTCAAATATCGAAAAGGCGGTAAGGGTGCGCTCGTAAAATGTTTTAAGGAAAGGATTGTCGAAGACTTTACTACAGAGCCGTGCGTTTGCCCTGAATGTGGAATTGAGTTTGCTCGAGATACGTTAGTACGAGGCACACCCGCATTTAAGTTCGTGGGTGGTAAGGTCACTATGAAATAGCCTTGAAGCTAAAACACAAAAATGCCACATCGTATAGCACGTGTGGCATTTGAAAGTAAGTCTTGAATAAACTGAGTTAACGAAGTGTTTGGCTAAACTTTGGTACGTCCTTGAAGCTTTAGAAGCAGCAGTGAGACGATAGCTCCGCTCGTATCACATAGCATGTCTTTTTGCGCATCCCAAATATCACCTTGTGAACCAAGGAAAGCGATACCTTCATCACCACCTGCGATTTCAGCATACCACCACTCAATAATTTCATAGCCTGCCGCAACACTCATGATGGCAAACAGTGCAAAGAAGCACGCAATCACGGGTTGAGCCAATTTCTTCCGAATAAGATATTCAGCGAGTGGGTAGGCATAAAGCCCGATAGAAAAGTGCGCGACTCTGTCAAAATTGTTGCGCTCAGAGCCAATTAACTGATTAAACCAATCGAACGGTACCTGCGCAAAAGTGTACTTAGCGCCAATCGTGTGCAGTGCCAACCAAATGAACATCAAAACATAAGCGGTTTTTGAAAATGTTAATTTAGTGGATAGCCACCAAATACCGATAAGAATCATTAATGCAGGTACGATTTCCGCAACCCATACGGCTCTCGAAGAGGGAGCAAACGCTGAGAAAAAAAAACAACGAGATACAAAACAGTGAGCGAAAGTAGAGGTCTATTTTGAGCAAGTGGCGTAATTGTCATCATCAGATCCTATATAAGTTTTATGTATAGTTACACAATAATGAACACCGTTCAATTGGGTTTTGATTACCAAATTTGTTGAAAAGTAGCGTTATCGCCCAGTATCTAGACAAACGGTTGCGAGAGTTTCACTAAAGTTTGATTTACAACAAAGCGGACCATAAAATCCCCGTATCACTACATAACAAGAAAGAAAGTCATGAAACTGGAAACTGTCGATTATCTTGCTAACGACGCAGCAGAACAATTTGTTCGCTCTTTACGTGAAACTGGATTTGGCGTACTGAAAAATCACCCAATCCCAAAAGAGCTTGTTGAGTCAATTTACGAGAACTGGTACCAATTCTTCATCTCTGAAGAGAAAGAAAACTTCCACTTCAATGTTGAAACACAAGATGGATATTTTCCACCTTCAGTATCTGAAGTTGCAAAGGGCCACACAGTAAAAGACATCAAAGAGTACTTCCACGTATATCCTTGGGGTCAAATTCCTGAGCAGCTTAAAGAACAGATTCTAGACTACTACCAACGTGCTAATGCTTTTGCTCAAGAGCTATTAGGTTGGGTTGAAGCGCACGCACCTCAAGAAGTGCAAGAGAAGTTCTCTATCGCTCTATCAGAAATGATCAACGGTAGCGAACAAACTCTGCTTCGCGTACTTCACTACCCACCAATGCAAGGTGATGAAGAACCAGGAGCAATCCGCGCTGCAGCACACGAAGACATTAACCTTCTTACTGTTCTACCTGCGGCAAACGAGCCTGGACTACAAGTTAAGTCTCAAAATGACGAGTGGCTAGATGTACCGTGTGACTTCGGCAACATGATCATCAACATCGGTGACATGCTGCAAGAAGCATCTGGCGGTTACTTCCCATCGACGACTCACCGTGTTATCAACCCAACTGGCGCACGCCAAGAAAAGTCTCGCATCTCACTGCCACTTTTCTTGCACCCGAAACCAGAAGTGGTTCTTTCTGAAAAGTACACAGCAAACGAGTACCTAATGGAGCGCCTAAGAGAGCTTGGCGTTATCTAATTCGTCTGTTTTCGTATACTAAAGGTCAGCATAATGCTGGCCTTTTTGCTTTGTAAATACATAACTGGTTGAAATTTATTTAGTTTGAAACTCGACAAACCACGACAGATCGCTTATCAATTAATTATATACACACATGCATATGGCTGCGGGCTCAATTAATTATGTCAGACAACCTAGACTCATCGAGTCATCAAAATATTAGTTGCCAGTTTCAAGCACACATGGAAAACCCGTTGCTTTGGCCAATCATGGAAGTGCTCAAACAAAAGCCGACGGGGTGGAAAGTGCACACCTTGGCTACGCATCTCAACGAGCTCGGCTTTATTCCTGTCCTTGATCCGGTTCCAGAGAAGGAGTTATTCAAGAAGAACTTCTTAATCATGAACGCGCTTTACCAACTGCAAGAGACGCTATACCCAGATAATTGGCTGCAAGTTCAAGCGATGGAGATAGAACTAATGTGTGGTCGATATCACGGAAGTACACACGCTATTGACCACCAAGACCCGTTGCGTGAGTACTACATTGATTGGTTGAACTATGAAGCCGAAGAGGGTGAAGTTAAGCGACTATTGAATGAGTTTTGGACCCGCTATAAGAAGTTTGTTGGTGGTAGTGAAACAGACATGGACCGAAACCGAGCATTGAGCTTGTTTGAGTTACCACTAGACGCTTCACCGGAAGAAATACGTAAACAGTGGAGAAGGCTTGCGCTTCGTTGGCACCCAGATAGAGATGAGGGTAACACCGCCCAATTTCAAACCTTGTGTGAAGCTTGGCATGTGTTGCGAAGCTAAAGTTCTCAGTTAGATGTATTGTGGTTTATGAACGACAAAGCCCCACTTTAGACGAGTGGGGCTTTGTACGTTTTGTCAGTTATGAGTTGTCTTTACTCACACCGCTTTTATGTTCGAATGCGTAATCAAGCACTTTACGAATGTAAGGAGCACCGACCTTAGAGCCACCATTACCATGTTCAATAACGACAGTTGCAACGTAATCCGGGTGTTCATACGGAGCAAAAGCAGTGTAGAGTGCGTGATCAAGCAAGTGCCTTTCTAACTCTTTCGAGTTGTACACCTGATCTTTTGCTAAGCCAAATACTTGAGAGGTACCAGATTTACCACCACTCGTGTATTTTGTTCCTTTAAACGCTCTTCTACCACTACCACGACTACCGTGGTTCACTAATCTCATCGCATTAATTGGTACATCCCAAATCTTGTCTGGGACTTCATCGATGGATGACATTTGTTTAGGTTCTATTAGCAGTTGAGTCTCTAAGTCTTCACCGTGATCGAGTGTTGCTCGTAGGATATGCGGAGGCATCACCTTGCCATGATTGACTAACACAGAGGTCGCTTTAGCAAGTTGTAAGGGAGTCGAGGTCCAGTATCCTTGTCCAATACCGATCGGTACCGTGTCACCTTGATACCAAGGAGTGCGGTAGCGCATCATCTTCCAATCTCGTGTAGGCATGTTGGCGTTACTCTCTTCGTAGATGTCGATGCCCGATGGTTTACCAAAACCAAAACGGTTCATCCACGTGCTAATACGGTCGATGCCCAGGTCGAAAGCCATTTGATAGAAAAAGGAATCGACCGACTCTTCAATCGCTTGTGTCACATCAACAGGACCGTGCCCCCAACGCTTCCAGTCGCGCCAGGCTTTAGAGTTAGATTTAGACCCAGGAATGCGCCATACGCCGTGGTCATTACGGATGGTATTTTCAGAAATAACATGTTCTTCCAAGCCCGCAACAGCGATAAACGGCTTAACAGTAGAAGCGGGCGGATAAACACCTAACGTCGCTCTGTTTACCAATGGATGAGCAGGGTCATTAAGAAGTGTTTGATAATTCTTGCTAGAAATGCCATCAACGAATAGGTTAGGGTCGTAACTCGGGCTTGATGCCATAGCCAAAACACTGTTGTCTTTCGGGTCTAGGACAACAGCACTGCCAGTGCGATGATCAAGTTGTTCGAACACATACTTTTGCAGTTCAAGATCAATGTTGAGTACGATGTCTTTACCAGCAACAGGAGGAACGTACTTTATCGTTCTGACGATGCGGCCTCGGCTATTTACCTCAACCTCTTGATAGCCTTTTTGTCCATGAAGTATGTCTTCATAGTATCGCTCAACGCCGAGCTTACCAATGATAGTCGTCGCTTGATAATTCGCTTCTTTACCTTGTTCTTCCAGTTTTCTTAAATCGTTGTCATTGATGTGTGCAACGTAGCCTAATACATGGGTCAGTACTTCACCGTTAGGGTAGAAACGCTTTAAGCTGGTATCGATTGTCAGTCCTGGAAACAAGTATTGGTGAACCGAGAATTTTGCGATCTCTTTTTCCGTCAGGTTCTCTAATATCGTAACGGACTTAAAGCGGCGGGTATTGCGATAGCGCTTTTTAAAACGCGTAATTTGCTCTTCACTCAGTGGAATGTACTCGTTGAGCTTGCTCAGCATCACGTCTACATCTTTTGTTTGCTCAGGGATCATGGTGAGTGAAAACACCAGTTTGTTTTCAGCCAACAACACACCATTTCTGTCGTAAATTAATCCTCGCGTAGGGGCGATAGGGAGCACTTTGATTCGGTTCCCGTCGGCGCGGGTTTGGTAGCTATCAAAGTTTTGAACTTGAAGTCGGTATAGGTTACCGACTAAGACGAGAGTGAAAAGCAGAATACCTATGAATGCGACAATAACACGGTTTCTAAACAGGTTTACTTCACTTTTATGATCACGCATTTTTACGCGTTTGTGGTACATCAAATCTTAGCCTGTTACATTTAGTTACACTTGTTTAGGCGGACTTTACCATAGCTTCGTAAAAATAATGTCATGTTTTATGAGCTTCTCAAAGATAACCAGAGTTATATAAATTATGGGAAAGGAAGTGAAGGGCGATAACCAGCTTATTTATCGTGCACAAAGTT
>NZ_MCYD01000538.1:0-3405 GCF_002876325.1 Vibrio sp. 10N.261.52.A1 | reverse complement strand
GATATACGCTGCGGCTTTTTTAATATTAAGCGATACACTTCGGATACAAAGCTAATCGCTTTTGATAAAGAGCATTTGCTACTTATCCGGAGCCTCGCCTTTTTCTGCCAGATCTGACGGCGGCAACAAACTGATGATCTCACACTCCGTTGATATGAATTTTTCTAAGTCAGCCCCTTGAGTAATTAAACGGAAATCACCGCCATTGATAACTCCAAGTAAAATCGCTTTAGGATACAAAGCATTAAACTCATTCAGATCAAATGCCTCTGTCAGCCCTGTACTCTTAATTTGACTGCCTTGAGCCATTAACGAATTAAGCTTGGAGTAGGTCACGCCTTCCTCAAATAGACTTCGGTTGCCATCTCGACTCACTTGGTGTCTCTCGTGCTTGCTTTCTGGTGACTCAAGCTCAAAAACCTTATTGGCACCAAACTCGTCTTGATAATGCATGCTGACTAACGGGTTAGTTTGGCGATAAGGTGAGACAATCATCGCTCGCCCTATCCCATCCAGTTCCAAATTGTTTTCCGCGTGACTGGAAGCTGGGTTACCAAAGTAGACATTCAAGCTATCCATACGCGCCAAGCGAATACTCTCCCAGTTGGTATCCGCAAGCACACTATTGATGTTATGAGTCGCGAGCACCTTGGCAAACTGTCTTGCGAAGTGGGTGGCACCAAAGAAGATAACCCCTTGCGCTTTCTCTTGAGTGACACCTAGCCTTCTCGCCCACCAACTTGCGGTTAAACTCTGAATAACAACCGTGCCGATAATGACCAAGAACACCATGGGCACCAGCAGATCTGCCCCATCAATCAATTGCTTCTCTTGAAGTTTGATCGCAAACAGAGAAGAAACCGCTGCAGCCACGATCCCGCGCGGCGCCATCCAGCTCAAAAACCATTTATCTGCAGAACTAAGATCCGTGCCGATCCCGCTGATCCACACACTTAACGGGCGAGCCACCAGCATAACCACCGCTAACAACCCTATACCGCCCCAACCTATCGACAGGAACGCGCCCGAATCGAGCCGACTGGCTAACAAAATAAACAGCGCAGAAATGAGCAGCACAGTCAGAGTTTCCTTGAATTCGATGATGTCTTCGATATCCAAGCCTTTCACATTGGCAAGCCAGATCCCCATGATGGTCACGGTTAACAAGCCCGACTCTTCACTCAAGTCATTAGAAAACGAGAACGCCGCCAACATTAACGTCAGCACTGCCACATTACGCAAATAGTGTGGCACCCAATGCCCTTGCAGCATCTTGGCAATCAAATGGCCACCGACGATCCCTAAGCCTAAACCAATAGCCAGAGTCAGCCCGAGTGCTGACAACACATGACCGGTAGGGTCGGCTGAAGAGACAATGTATTCATAAACCAGAACGGCAAACAGAGCGCCAATGGGGTCAATCACAATCCCTTCCCATCGTAAAATGCTGCCAAGAGAAGCTTTGGGCTGAATACTACGCAGCATGGGCACAATTACTGTCGGCCCCGTCACCACCACCAAAGCACCGAATAGCGCCGCTAATGGCCAACTAAAGTTAACAAAGTAGTAAGCACCGACCACAATGCACGCCCATGTAATCAACATGCCTACACTCACTAGATGAGTCACCATGCGACCATGGCCCCTGATCTCCTTGAAATTAAGCGTCAATGCGCCTTCAAACAGAATGATGGCAACCCCCAGTGAAATCATTGGGAATAGTACCTCCCCAAAAATGGCATCTGGATTGAGGACATTTAAGCCGGGGCCCAATAGCAGGCCGACAATAAGAAGAGGGAGAATCGCGGGAAGACGCAATCGCCAGCCGAGTAGCTGACAAGCTAAAGACAAGAGCCCAATTAGCGCCAAAGAAGAAGTAATCGACAAATCCATTTATGCCCCTAAATAATTGGTGCCACACCCTGTGGTCCAAATCTGTTTACTGAAACAAGAAAGCCTACGTCATTAAACTATAGGCTCTCTTTTTCATGCTAACCGAATATTATTGTGATTAATCAGTCACTTTACTATAGGGGAAATAAAGTGACTAACCCGTTCACTCGGTACTTATCATCTAGCTAGAGTGAAAGTACCACGCCAGCAATCGCAGCACTCATTAGGTTAGCAAACACACCTGCACAAATTGCTTTAAAGCCGTATTGTGAGATGAAAGAGCGACGCTCTGGTACCAAGCTACCTAGACCACCAATCAAAATCGCCATTGTTGAAATGTTAGCGAAGCCACACAGTGCGAAGGTAACGATCGCTTGTGAGTGCTCGCTTAGTACCTCTTTCGCGTCCATTAACTGAATGAAAGCGACAAATTCGTTCACAACAATCTTGTTACCGATCAGTGAACCTGCCACAACAGCTTCAGACCACGGCACACCGATCAGCCATGCAACGGGTGCGAACACATAACCTAGGAGCAGTTCGAAGCTTAGGTTTACGCCAAACCAACCACCAACAATACCTAGCAAGCCATTCAGCATTGCAATCACACTAATAAAGGCAAGAAGTGTCGCACCCACCGCAACGGCAATACGAAGTCCAGACATAGCCCCATCTGCCATTGCCTCAACTACGTTTGTTGCTCGTGGAATTTCAACATCAGACTCAATGTTTTCTTGAACATCGTCAGCACTGCCAGGCACTAGAATTTTAGCCATTAACAAACCTGCCGGTGCAGACATGAATGCCGCTGCAATCAGGTAGTTTAGGTCTACGCCTAGTGACGCATAACCCACTAGCGTGCCACCCGCTACAGACGCCAAACCACACACCATCACTGCAAATAGTTGCGAGTCTGTCATGTGTTTCAGGTAAGGCTTAACCACCAATGGTGCTTCAATCATGCCAACGAAGATATTTGCAGTTGCAGACAGTGATTCAGCACGGCCTGTGCCCAAGAACTTCTGCAGCGCACCACCGATAAGGTTGATCACTTTTGGCATAAAGCCGATGTGGTACAAACCAGAGATAAGCGCAGAGAAAAAGATAATGATGCCCAGAACATTAATCGCGAAAACGAAACCGTTGTTCGTAAGGCCACCAAATAGGAAGTTAATCCCTTCTTGACCGTAGTTGATCAAGCTAGATACCGCACCTGTGGCTGCATTCAACGCTTCTTTACCCATTGGTACATACAGAACCAATAGCGCGAATGAGATTTGTAATAAGAAAGCCAAAGAGACTGTTCTTAGTGGAATATTTTTTCTGTCCGTAGATAGTAACCAAGCGGCAACTAAAATAGTAATAATTCCAAGTAGCGAAGCCATGTGCGTCAACCTAAAAGTTGTAGTTAGGAAAGGCGACGCATTCTATAGAGGAAATCGTTTGCGGCAAGCGGCGGTTGTTAATGTGATGTTGGGGTAATCACCTTTGAGCAATGGTTTTAATTAAGTC
>NZ_MCYD01000537.1:0-5439 GCF_002876325.1 Vibrio sp. 10N.261.52.A1 | reverse complement strand
AATTAGTGTGGGTTTTTAAAATTTTTCTTACGTTACTTTAGACGACAGTTATCTTTAAAAGCTTTTGTTTTTATTTTCTTTTTATTTTTTACAGACAACCATTTGCATTGATGTCAATGCGCCGTGGGGTGTGGTGATGAATTGAAAATACAGGGGCACTTATTACAAAGTATCCGGTTGGTTTTTGTTTTCACTAAGAGTTTGGATTATCGATGAAAAACGCCCCTATTGGAAGGGGTTGGGGTGTAGATTTGACCACACTGTTTTTACATTAACACCAAATTACGCTTATACAGGGGCACTTTCACCCCCAAAATACAGGCTAAAAATGACGAGATTACAGTTAACGGCAATGAGCGCTAGAACGCCTTTGGACAGAAGCGTGCCAGTGACTTTGCTAATGTAGCAAGTAATGAATTACCTCAGGTATTGCAAAACTCGTTCCACAGATAGTTCAGCATCGTTCACTTTGAGAAACGTCTCACGGTAATATGCCCACCAAATGAGAGCACATAATTTACTAAATAAAGTGGATTCGAGCTCGTGCAACACATTTTTTAGACTAATTTTCGACTCTGCCTAATAGACCTTCTTAAATACATATCAGCTAGATTCTTTGCTATCGTTTGGAAGACCACGTCATCACAATTTTCATCCAGAACTTCTACACCATACTTTTCCATCGCCGTATCAATAATTCGCTGCTCCTCACGCTGAACATCTAACTTACTAATATAATCAAATAAAGGTTTTAGTTGTTCAATCGCTTTCGACTGAACGCAGCCTCTACTATCTAATACAGCTTGTAATTCAAGATTAGCATCTATGTCTGAATCGATTTTATCTTGTGACACAGGGTCTATGGCATAACAACACGAAATACTAGGTCCGGTCCAATTTCTAGAAAGCAGTACGCTAAACCTAAATCCACCATATAATTCGACTAAAGAGACAACTAAACCTTCAGTTTGAGAAGAGTATATAAATATACGGTGGTTAATATCAGAAACCTGATATTGAGATGGAAAAAGCGTGTTGGTATCCGAAAATACAATATCTTCTGCGTTTAAGTCACTGCCATTAATATATTGAATGACATCAATAAACTCAGAGCCACGTAACCTTGAAGGTGAGACCTTAGTAGCCAGCATTGTTAATGCCATTTTTGCTATAGACCTTAGGTCATTTTCACAAAATGAAAATGTTTCACTAATTTCTGCGCCATATTGAGAAACTTCGGTTACTACCCCCATTTCTATGTCATCAAGAGATTTACCACGAGACTTTAATTGACCTTCAATTATTTTTAGCGCTTGCTCTTCAGTATTAGCCACAACATGAAATTTCGTTTTCCCTTGCTCTGTTTTCCATTGCTGCTCGACTTTACCTCTAAGCATCTCTCCTGTGGGTAACAGGTTATAAGATTCGTCCCCCAGTTTAACTACACCCTGTTGAACTGGTGCATTCTTGTTACGACCAGTTTTTATATTCAATAAAGTAGAAATGATACTAAGCCTCGAAGATAGCCCGTCATCAATAGCTTTACCTAGGCGATTATTACAACTTTCACAGCAAACATTTCGAGATAGCTTTCGTCCACCTAGTGAAGACAAAATAGCGTGCTCTTTGGAACCTTTCCCTAATTCAAATTTCTCATGTTCACAATATATACAATCTAACATATGCCACCTATTGGTCGGACGAATCTAGACGGAATCTTGCCATCTTTGCTTCCCGTCTATGCTGCTTCATCCTTGTAAGCTACTCAAGTCATATTAATGCGTTCTGTTTGTGAATATTCTACGTTCTGCAATATTCGCTTATCTTCTTCTCAAACTCTCTAACTAGCTCTTTGGGTACTCGAAGGTTAACCGTATCAGGTTGTTCTACCTTGTATACCCCTCGATAGTTGATAGCGCATACTCTTACGACCTCAAACAATGATTCAATCGGGTCGATACCGTGTTCATCAACAAATTTTGAGTATTTACCATGGTTTGAGAATATTGATATCTCCCCATGTACAAACTTACTCCTCAATTCGTAAATAGTTTTTATTTTTGATTCGATACCTACGATATCACTGGCGTCTCTACTCACCCCACCAACTATAGATGCTTTGTTACTTCTGTCTGTACCGTACAGTGCATCTAACGCAATAAATTGGTTTAGGAACCTCTCTCGTTTATCATGAGTCCAACCATGAGCGATAAAAGATAGCGCAGAGTTCATTCTCTTAGGTGGAGAAGAAAATATCTTCTGTAGATTACCAGCAACTTCATCGCTCAGGTTTATCTCATAAACAGAAGGTAGGTTAGATCTTATTTGGCGAGTAGTAATACTCTTAGAATCAAAAGAATTTATTCTACAATCAACTGTCTCTTGATTGATTCTCAAAGGAGTATCGATAGTCGCGCATAGTGCACCAAATAACCTGTCTAGCTCTTCGACAGCTTCATTTATTGAGCGTGCATAAACCAAAACAGCAGAACTATCGGACAGTAGCTTGTACCTCCCGATAGGCTCACGGCGCAAGTCTTCATCATCCAGAGCTTCTAAAGGAAAGTTTATTCCAGTTCGCACTTTCATATCGCCAAGTAGGCTTTCTATTTGACCTGAGCCATAAATACATAAGTTGTTATTGAGCTTATGCACCCCGTCTGTATTGGCATACCGAATAGTGTAGACGTACGGTTTAAGAGCCTTTTGAGAGTCGATGTAGTCTACAAACAAAGCACTTAGATTATTACAATGCTGTTGTGAGAATATGGTGCTTACTGGCTCATCCAGACTAGTTAACGATAAAAAATCCGCATCAATAATATTAAATGCATATGAGCAGAACTTTAGAAGTATCTCATTTGCACTCTGGATATTACTGACACCTAATTCACGGCCTAGCTCTTTAATCAGTCTGCTAGCACATTTGTTTACATCTTCATCATTATATTTAAGCCAGAAAATGATATCTCCAGCCACGGGCTTACCTATCTGAATGGATGGAACTCCATCCTCAGGACAGTAAAAGAAAGCGTTAGACAAATCGGCAGTTATGCTGCTAGCGAATGAATTATCCAATAGTTAGTCCCTGTAAATTACCAGAAATGTGATAGACACATTATTGCATATTAAGAAATTTAAATTAATGGAGTCAAAGAAGAACATCTATTAGCGTACGAGTACTCACTATCGCACTGTTACTGGAGGTTTTCTTGCACTGGCACTCAACCGCCAGCCAAGAGGAAAAGTACTGCGTTTCCAGCGGCACAATCTACTATTGAGCAAATGCGTTAGCAAGGAAAGGGGCAATGGTCTGATAGGGACACTAATGCTAAACCTTCTTAAGGAGAGATGCTCTCAATTCACTCAAACTGATTTTTGCATTGCCGCCGATTGACATTATAAAGTCGTAATGAGCCAGTGCTGCGTTGTTCATGTCAATTAACTCTTTGCTTTCTTCTCGTGATAGCTCATCAAATGAGGCTTCTTCTAATTTTTCTTTATTTTCAGAGATATATCGAGAAAGCGAACTACTTTTTACCTTGTAGTCATGTAAGGCAATGTTGTACTGGTAGGTCAATGTAAGAAAATGCAGTTCCTCCAGTTGTACCTTCAAGTGTGTTGGTATGAGTTCATGTATTTTTTGATAGTTACTTTCATACTCTTCGCGAACATCACGGGCACTCTGTGACGCTATATTTAACACCTTATAGACTGGTATCTCATCAATATTATTTGCAGACTTATTCACTTTTTTTACATACTCGTTTAGTAAGGTCTCTAAATGACTAAGATGTTCATACAACAAAGAATGTTGCATTTGATTACGCCACTCTCCGACTGACCTATATGAAAAAAATGCTGCAACAGCAGCAGCGAGTCCGCCTACCAAGGAACCAATAGAAGCAAGAAAGCTAGTCGCATCAGCGTTAATCTGAATGTTGAAACCAAAAAGCATTCCTACAAGAACGAGGGCAAGTACGGCAAACGTTATAACCATAGTAAATATCCCAGCTAAGATAATTACATAAGAATAATGTTAAAAACAATTAATATCAATAACTTAGAATCATACTCCGTGATTATACAAGATATAAGAATCATTCTCGCTCAAACACAGCGGACTGCGTTTGCAGGGATTCACTGCGAACAGCATTAATTAAATGGATAACTTTTAATAAGGCTAAAGTGTATGAACAGGATGTGAATGAGTAAAAGGTCTAACGCATAAAGGGGCAATTTTTAGCTAGAAAGTGCTACGGATGAAAACTCAACCAATCAAGGTTCTGGATAATTATGATTTAGAGCATTAGTTTCAAAGTGAGGGCGGCGGCACAATAAACATGACTAACTAATGAATATTAATTCAAACGAAATCACCTTTCTCCTGTTAAATAATTCAACAAAGACAAAGGCGATAGATTATCTATAACAAGACTAGAGCTCTATTTTGATCTTTCTCTTTTGAACAACATCAAAAGTTAACTGCCCATTGGTTTGCGATGGTAACGAGTTCTTGTTCGCTATAATATCCATCTCAAAGACACAACTATCGAAACCTTGAGTTAACTGTGCTTGCGTTTGACCAAATACCTCACTCAAACTCTTATTGTAAGAACCTGAATTAAGTAGATGCTCACTAGCGTTAATATCTGGTGACACCGTTCTGATATTGGTCTCAGTACTATTTGTACAAGTTAGCGTTTCCACTACGTAAGAGTATGTATGGCCTGCCTCAGGAGCCCACGATGCATCTATCACTTCGCCTGCTAAGCTTGTCGTTAATATAAAGGGGAGCGGTAGTTCATTCACTACCAGTGAACTTTGAACAACATTCCCTCTCAATAACTTTACAATGTACTCTGAGGCGCTTGCTGAAACATCCCTACCATAATAGTAAACACCTCCTTCCACCGATGTTTCAGCTAACGAGAAGTTTAGACTATCAACTTCAGCAACTAGCTGGTCACCGCCATTAATTGCAACATAATTAAACGAACTATCTTGAACATATCCCTCGATTTCAGCCTCGGATGGGCTTGTTACCGATAATACAAAGAACACTCGTAAATCAGAAGCTGCATAATCACTACTGTAACGAGTTACATTTGAGTCTGGGTTTGAGGTGGTAGAGCTACCACCATCTCCACCACCACAGCCCGCAAGTAGCAACGAGACTAATACATAATAATTCTTCATATGATTATCCTTATTAGTTGTTCTTTCAATTACCCATGAATTTATCGAGAACATTTCCCCTAAAAAAACAAGAAATATAAAACAAAAGCACCCAAAGCAATATTAATTCCCATTGATAACCGACATAAAGTAATGAGAACATTGAAATTGGTACAATTAGATTTCTTTGAAGCACTTTATCCAGACACATGCTAACAATGACTAGAACGTGAAGTAACAAAGAAGATATTAAATATAAAT
>NZ_MCYD01000536.1:1101-6974 GCF_002876325.1 Vibrio sp. 10N.261.52.A1 | reverse complement strand
ATCCAATAGCTAAAGGTACTCATACGAATGTCTCGTACTATTATGCTTATCCCTACTAGTGCTGGTGTTGGTCTAACTAGCGCAAGCATGGGTGTTCTTCGCGCAATGGAGCGCAAGGGCGTTAAGGTTTCTTTCTACAAACCAATCTCTCAACCACGTTCTGGTGGCGACCAACCTGATCTAACTTCAACTATCGTTGGCGTAAACAGCGATGTTAAGATCGGTCAACCTCTTGCTATGTCTGTTGCTGAAAGCCTAATCGGTAACGACAACATGGACGAGCTACTAGAAACAGTTGTTGAGCGTTACAACCAGATCAACAAAGATGCTGACGTAACTCTTATCGAAGGTCTAGTACCAACTCGCAAGCACCCATTCGCTAACCAAGTGAACGCAGAAATTGCTGCAACATTAGGTGCAGAGATTGTACTTGTTGCAACTCCGGGTACTGACAACCCAGCTCAACTTAAAGAGCGTATCGAAGTAGCATGTTCTAACTTCGGTGGCACTAAGAACAAAAACATCTCTGGCGTTATCATCAACAAGCTTAACGCTCCAGTGGATGAAGCGGGCCGTACTCGCCCTGACCTATCTGAAATCTTTGACGATGCAGACAGCGCTCAGCAAAGCGAACTAAAAGTAATGGAGATCTTCAACACTTCTCCAATCCGCGTTCTTGGTTGTGTGCCTTGGAGCATCGAGCTAATCGCTACTCGTGCTGCAGACATGGCTTCTCACCTAAACGCTGAGATCATCAACGAAGGTGAACTGAATACTCGTCGTATTAAGAGCATCACTTTCTGTGCGCGTTCTCTACCGCACATGATTGAACACTTCAAGCCAGGTTCACTACTTGTGACTTCGGCTGACCGTCCTGACGTTATCGTTGCAGCAGCACTTGCAGCAATGAACGGCGTTGAGATTGGTGCTGTTCTTCTGACTGGTGGTTACGATATCCCTGCGGAAATCCAAGACCTAATCAAGCCTGCTCTAGAGACTGGTCTTCCAATCTTTAAAGCACAAGGTAACACTTGGCAGACATCTCTGAACCTACAGAGCTTCAGCCTGGAAGTACCAGCAGACGATAAAGAGCGTATCGAGTTCATCAACGAACACGTTGCGGGTCACATCGATGGCAACTGGATCGAGTCAATGACGGAAGGTACTGAGAAGTCTCGTCGTCTAAGCCCACCAGCATTCCGTTACCAACTAACTGAGTTCGCTCGTAAAGCTGGCAAACGTATCGTTCTTCCTGAAGGTGACGAGCCACGTACAGTTAAAGCTGCGGCTATCTGTGCAGAGCGCGGCATTGCAGAATGTGTGCTTCTAGGTAACCCTGAAGAAATCAAGCGTGTTGCTGCACAGCAAGGTGTTGAGCTAGGTGCTGGCGTAACTATCATCAACTCTGATGAAGTACGTGAAAACTACGTAGCTCGTCTAGTTGAGCTACGTGGCGCGAAAGGCATGACTGAAGTTGTTGCTCGTGAGAAGCTACAAGACTCAGTATTCCTAGGCACAATGATGCTTGAAAACGGTGAAGTAGATGGCCTAGTTTCTGGTGCTGTTCACACTACTGCGAACACTATCGTTCCTCCGTTCCAAATCATCAAGACTGCACCAGATGCGTCTATCGTATCTTCTGTATTCTTCATGCTACTGCCTGACCAAGTACTGGTTTATGGTGACTGTGCGATCAACCCAGATCCAACAGCTGAACAGCTTGCTGAAATCGCTATCCAATCTGCAGATTCTGCTGCGGCATTCGGTATCGACCCACGCGTTGCTATGATCTCTTACTCTACTGGTGAATCTGGTAAGGGTGCAGACGTAGATAAAGTACGTGAAGCGACGAAGCTTGCTCAAGAGAAGCGTCCTGATCTAGTGATCGACGGTCCTCTACAGTACGATGCTGCTATCATGGAAAACGTTGCTGCTTCTAAAGCACCAAACTCTCCAGTAGCTGGTAAAGCGACTGTATTCGTATTCCCAGACCTAAACACTGGTAACACGACTTACAAAGCGGTACAACGTTCAGCAGATCTAGTATCAATCGGTCCAATGCTTCAAGGTATGCGCAAGCCAGTAAATGACTTGTCTCGTGGCGCTCTAGTAGACGATATCGTGTACACAGTAGCTCTAACGGCTATCCAAGCAGACCAAGCTGCACAAGCTGAAGAAAAAGTAGTTAACTAATTACCTTTTCATGTCCTAAAGGACTTTAAGAGTGTTAAAGCCCATGCAATTGCGTGGGCTTTTTTTATGTCTTATTATTGTATAGCATACCAAATAATAGGTTTAAAGGTGAAAGTGACACATGTCGATTGAATTTACCAAAGAGTCAGCAATCCGTGATCACGTATTAAAAAGTGTGAGCATCGCCCTCGCACTTTTTGTGTTGGTCGTTGCTTCTTCAAATTTCTTTTTGAGTAAAGATTATATTCTCGGCAGTCTGGAAGTGCTTATCTCACTTATCCTTTTCCACGTCTATTACGAGACCAAGCGTGGCTTCTCACTTTCATGGCAACCTCTCGTGTTGGCTTCAGTGATTACTGGAGGTCTGCTCTATGGATTTGCGAATGCGAAGCCACAAGCTGCTATCGTCATGTGGGTCTTTGTTCTTCCTCCACTTTACCAACTGCTGTTTAACCGATTCATTGGTTCGCTGTTCACTTTCGCGATGCTAGGGGCGACCGCATTGCTTTACTTCCCTAACCTATTTAACAAAGGCGTTTACCCTTTTGCATTTGTAAACTTTGTTATCCCTTATTCGATGATTTGGCTCATCTCATTCAATCATGAGTCAGTGCGTATTGGTGTGAAAGAACGACTTGAACAACTGGCCCGAACTGATGCCCTAACCGGTGCGTTCAATCGACTAGCCTTACAACAAGATGCTTCGAACACACTACATCACAGCCCAGCTAACTACTTGCTGCATTTTGACTTAGATTGGTTTAAAGCGGTCAATGATACCTATGGGCATAGTACTGGTGACCAGGTTCTAAAAGAAGTAGTGTCTGAAACGCAGCTAGTCTTACCGAAATGTAAGGTCTATCGAATTGGCGGTGAGGAGTTTTGTGTCATCTTTGAAGCCGAGAACTTTGAAGATGCGACAACGAAAGCCGATGGGCTAAGAGAGTCGATTGCAAAAATGGCCATATCTAAAGGCAATCACCACATCAAGGTCACCATCAGCGTCAGGAAGAAACTTAATCGTCGCGGCTTAGAGACCACGTCCGTGAGGCGAATCTAAATCCAGATCCGGCCCTTTAGGCACCACTTGAGTCGGGTTGATACCGGTGTGGCTGTAATAGTAGTGACGCTTGATGTGGTAGAAATCCGTCGTCTCTTTAATGCCCTCTATTTGATAGAGCTCTTTTAGATAACCTTGGATATGTTTGTAGTCCGCAATTCGTTGCTTGTTACACTTGAAGTGACCAACATACACAGCATCGAATCGAACTAAGGTCGTGAACAACCGCCAATCAGCTTCAGTAATCTGCTCTCCCGCTAAATAACGGTTCTCGCTAAAGTGTGCATCTACTTTGTCTAATGCCTTGAATAGCGCCTCATACGCCTCTTCATAAGCTTCTTGTGTCGTTGCAAAGCCAGTACGATAAACGCCATTGTTGATGTTCGGATAGATGTAGTCGTTCCATTCGTCAATCTTGCTCGCCAACTCCCATGGGTAGTAATCATCGGTGTTGCCCGTTAGCTCATTGAATTCTGAGTTAAACATGCGGATGATTTCAGACGACTCATTGCTCACAATGGTATTGGTTTTCTTATCCCATAAAACAGGAACCGTGACTCGACCTGAATAGTCCGGTTTGGCTTGGGTGTAGATTTGGTGCATGCGAGTATGACCAAACAACGGCTCAGGTAAGCCCATTTGCCAACCTTCACTCATCATATCCGGGCAAACCACCGTCACATCAATATGATCTGTTAGGTCTTTAAGTTCTCGGAAGATAAGTGTGCGGTGTGCCCAAGGGCAAGCTAACGATACGTATAGGTGGTAACGACCACTTTCTGGCTCAAATGGCGCACCGGCCTTATTCTCAACCCAGTTACGAAAGCCCGCATCTTCACGAACGAACTTACCACCACTTTCTTTAGTGTCGTACCACACATCGTGCCAAACACCTTCAACTAACTTACCCATATCCAAACCTCTGTGATGCTAACTTTTCTCTAGTATAAAAAAAGCCAACTTTTTCTAAACTAGAAGAAGTTGGCTTAGTTGTTCGAATTATTTGATGAAGCTGTTGAGCAAAATATAGGAACTAGACCTGCAGTACAAAAAAAGCGCGACTCTAAAAACTAGTCGCGCTTAAGCCTGTCACAGGCTGAACCGTTTCAAATTGGCTCTAGACTTGTACGTGCAAGCAAGATACTGCGTGAACGTCATCGCCTTGAATTGTCGGCTTAGTTTGCGCACACGCTTCTGTCGCTTGTGGGCAACGAGTACGGAAAACACAACCTGATGGTGGATTGATTGGCGATGGTAGGTCGCCCTCCAGCATCTGGATTGTTTTACTACGCTCTAAGCGAGGATCTGGAATAGGAACCGCAGACATCAACGCCTTGGTGTACGGGTGCTTTGGATCAGAGAACAGTGCATCTGACTCACCCAGCTCAACCGCATTACCTAGGTACATTACCAATACACGGTCTGAGATGTGCTTAACCACTGACAAATCGTGCGCGATGAATACCAACGAAAGACCTAGCTCTTTTTGTAGCTCTTTCAGCAGGTTAACAACTTGAGCTTGGATAGATACGTCAAGTGCTGAAACAGGTTCGTCACAGATGATCATCTTAGGCTTCAAGATAAGTGCACGTGCGATACCAATACGCTGACACTGACCACCAGAGAACTCGTGCGGGTAACGGTTGATTACGTTTGGCAGTAGACCTACCTTCGCCATCATTTCTTTAACACGGTCCTTCACTTCCTGTTTAGAAAGTTCTGGGTAGAACGTCTCTAGCGGCTCAGCAATGATGTCACCAACAGACATACGCGGGTTAAGCGATGCTAGTGGGTCTTGGAAGATCATCTGAATCTCTTTACGAGTTTCACGACGTTGTACTTCTTGCATCTTAGTTAGGTCTTGACCTAACCACATTACTTCACCGTCAGTTGCTTCAACCAAACCAATGATTGCACGAGCAAACGTCGATTTACCACAACCAGACTCGCCTACTACACCCAGCGTTTCACCTTCGTAAAGGTGGATATCAACGCCATCAACTGCTTTTAGGTTTGAAGGTTTTGCCCAAGGCCACGCTGATTTAGCCGCAATGCTAAAGTGAACTTTCAGGTCTTTAATATCTAATAATAACTGCTTATCTACTACGCTCATTTTGTCCAAGCCTCCCAATCAGAAAAACAAGCACGCTGACGGTCGCCTTGACCAAATGGAGTCAGAATCGGTGCTTCTTGCTTACAGCGGTCCATTACACGGTGACAACGGTCTTGGTAAGGACAGCCTGTTGGCAGGCGAAGTAAGTTTGGTGGGTTGCCCGGAATAGTCGGTAGGATCTCACCTTCCGTATCCAAACGAGGAATAGCTTTCAGTAGACCTTCCGCATATGGGTGGCTCGGCTCATAGAAGATTTCGTCAACCGTACCGTACTCCATTGTACGACCTGCGTACATCACGAGTACTTTGTCACAAGAACCCGCAACAACACCCAAATCGTGGGTAATCATGATGATTGCCGTGTTGAACTCATCTTTCAGTTCGTTCAGCAGTTCCATGATTTGTGCTTGAATGGTTACGTCCAATGCTGTTGTCGGCTCATCGGCGATAAGCAGCTTAGGACGACAAAGTAGCGCCATTGCAATCATTACACGCTGACGCATACCG
>NZ_MCYD01000536.1:0-349 GCF_002876325.1 Vibrio sp. 10N.261.52.A1 | reverse complement strand
GCATACCGCCAGAGAATTCGTGTGGGTACATAGTAATACGCTTACGCGCTTCCGGGATTTTAACCGCTTCAAGCATACGTACTGATTCTTCGAATGCTTCCGCTTTACCCATGCCTTTGTGCAGCATAAGTACTTCCATCAGCTGATCACTTACTTTCATGTAAGGGTTCAGTGATGTCATCGGATCTTGGAAGATCATTGCGATCTGTTCAGCACGAACTTTGTTTAGTTCTTTTTCCGGAAGGTTAAGAATTTCTTTACCTTCGAATTTTGCACTACCAGAGATGATGCCGTTTTTCGCCAACAACCCCATGATAGAGAATACAGTCTGTGATTTACCTGAACCTGA
>NZ_MCYD01000535.1:6196-6428 GCF_002876325.1 Vibrio sp. 10N.261.52.A1 | reverse complement strand
TGCTTCATCAAGCTCGGTTTGAACATCCTTAGATAACCGTCCAAACTCATACGAAAAATTACGGCCTTTCACTTTTTTACGTGCGAACATTCCCTTACTGTTGAATTCAACTAGAGGAGTCACGACAGCTTTGTCTGACTCTTGTTTGGCTTCCACTACCTTTAACTCAGCTTTTAGGCAAGTGATGAGCGTTTCTTTAACGTCTTCTTGGTTCTGCTCAGCCTGAGCATTG
>NZ_MCYD01000535.1:0-5498 GCF_002876325.1 Vibrio sp. 10N.261.52.A1 | reverse complement strand
TGCTCAGCCTGAGCATTGACGGCTTTATCTGTCATTATTTGGATGAAATTGTTTAAAGCTTTCTTGTCATCACCAAAGACTTTCATCACTTTAGCTAACAGCGAGTAATCAGTATGCGACAAGTCGTTAACGACAGGGAATAGGGCGAGCAGTTGACTGTCTATACTGGCTGCTTTCAGCGCTCGACCTACCGCTTGACGACTTATGTTTAAAATTTTTGCTGTATCTTCTTGAGTGAGTTCACCGTTCTTCATCAGCGTTTTGCATTGTAAGCCAATCTCACGCTGGTTGTGCTCTTTAGCCGTTTGTAGCTGTTTTGCTAATGTTTTGGCATCTGCAGTAGACAGTTCATCTTGGGTCACGAGAATTCGGAAGGTTTTTATTCGACCTTCTTGAAGTAAGAACCAAGCGCGGCGGCGAGAGCCATCAAGCACATCGATACGCCCATCTATTTCTCGACCAACAGCAGGGTAAAACTGTTGAAACTCTAACGAGTTCAAATCTTCCAAGGACTCTTTAGTTAGTAAAGATTGGTCACGGCCATTTACATCAAAGGTCACAAAAGAGTTCTGTTTAACCTGGTCGTGTGACAATGTCACCTCGTTGAAGGTTGCAGTTGAACCTGAAGCTAGTTGCCAAACCATTTTCTGACCAACGGACTCCAATCCGAACTTTTCTATGAGGTAATTTTCAGCATTTTGCCCACTTTTTTCTAGCTCAGTGCTGAGCTGATTTGTGAGTGTGTCTAGATTAGCTTTTGCCGCGGACTGTTGTGCTTGAGTTGAACCTGGAGCATTGCCCAGGGGGCTACCGCCACGTTTTTTCGCCATTATTTATTCTCCTGTTCACGCCATACGTTAAGAATATCACGCAAGATCTGGCTGGTAACTTCATAGCTGTTTTGTTGCGCGCCTTGGAAGGTTGCTTTGCTTTTCGGGTATTCACTTTTCGACATATCAAACACCGTCGAGAGTAGGGAGGACGACTGTCGAACAGCTTCGCTGTGTTTGAACTCTTTAGAGTACAAGTAAGGAGAGAAGTGATCGTATAGGTTATTCATGAGTTCGGTGGTAGTGGAGCTATCACGATGGTTAGTCAGTAATATTTTCATGAAGTCGTAGCCTTCGTGGTTCGCGTTTTCTAGTAGCGCCCACACCTGAGGAATGTAGCTGAAGTACGAGCAGGTAGCATCAATATCATTTTCGGTGATCGATAACGGGAATACCACATTCGTAGCGGCAAAGTATGCATTAAAGGTCGCATAGCCTAGCGAAGGCGGGGTATCGATGATGATGATATCGAATTCATCTTTAACACTATCGATGATGTCTTTTAGTAGTGAATAAGGTGAAGCTAAAGTTTGTCCGAATACTTGTTCATGAAACCAGCCTTCCATCGCTCGGTCACTTTGCGCTGCAGGCAAAATACGCAGGTTTGGAATGGTTGTTTCGAGGAACGATTCAGAGATGACTTGTTCAACGGTTTCGCCTTCATCCAGGTCGAACGTCTTCATCATCAGGTCACCGACAGACAAGTTCCCTTCTTGTTCAGCTTCAGGTGCGTAATACATCGATAACGTGGCTTGCCCATCCATATCGATGAGTCCAACACGGTACTCTTGGTGGAATTCAGTCGCTAAACCTGAGGCGATAGTTGCAGCAGAAACGGTTTTTCCAACGCCGCCTTTTTGGTTCTGGATAACCATCACTTGTGTTTTTTGCTGCTTACTACGTATGAATTTAGCATCTTTACGTAGGTTATCTGGCAGCAAGTTACGTACTTTGTACATTTCCGCGATATCAATCGACCATTGTGAATCATCGTGACGGCGAGGGTCTATCTCGGCGGCTGTCACGTATCGATCAAGCGTTTTGGCATCAATGCCAAGGTAGGTCGACGCTTCTGCGCGGGTAAAGTTGCGCAGTTCTTTGCGATGATTAGCCAGTAAACGTTGATTACGACGCTGGATGTAAGCGTCAGCACCAGTTTTAAGCGCTTGAAACGTGGTTGTGGTGTGTTGGTTATCCATTTTCGCCTCCGTGTAGGGATGATAAATAGTATATACCTTAATTTTTGGTGTTGGTATCTAAAAATGAGGGAATTGCTATTTTTCTAGATAAGTATGATAAATGGATAAAGCCGATCACTTAAATTACTTATTAATTACAAGAATTCATTTTTCAACTCCCTTTTAATGCATTCTGACTAACAGAAGTTGAGCTGAGCCGTACAACGACCATGACAACAACAGGAAGTTATTGATATGAGCGAGAATGTACCATTTACAAAACAGAGAACGCGTTTTTGGCTAACGCATTTGGGGGCGGTTATGTTGGCAGCCTTTGCCACACCAACATTGACCGCGGCGGAAGATAAAGCCTTAAAGGGAGCTGTGGATTATTATGTTTTTGGTTTGACGGCCAACGAGAATTTGCCGAACAAGGACAATAGTGCGGCAGCGGGTATTGCACGAATTACATTGAATTGGCTTGCTTACCAGAAAGGAGGTGATACTGGGGCTTTGCAGCTGAGGGTTGATCACAAGCATGCTTATACGGACAGTACACCCTCTGACTTTGTCATGGGTAATGTCGGTGGATGGGGCTTAATTCAGCCGGCTTTTAGTGATATTGGGTTGCGGTTAACCAATTTATATTGGACACAAACCTTTAATGAACAATCTACCGATATGATGGTGGGTTTTTTAGATTCGACGGATTATGTTGATACTTATCAGTTGGGTAACCCTTACTATGGTTTTTCTAACTTACAGTTTAGTACCGGTTCCGGCTCCATCCCAATCCCAGATGAATCAACCTTCGGCGGCGTTCTACGCCATATGATGTCGGAAAACTATTATTTTTATGCCAGCTTTTCTGATGCAAAAGCTGATTCCACTAAGCCTTTCGACGGTGTTGAACAGTTCATCAATGATAATCAATACTTTAAGTCCCTAGAAATAGGTTGGGTGGAGTCGAAAGACGATTTTTATTTGAAGAATTCACACCTAACCGTTTGGCACAGTGATGGGAAGAAAGAGCGAGCCAGTGAGAACTATGGCGTCAATTGGTCGTCTATATATCAAACGGGCTCATGGATACCATTTTTTAGAGCCGGTGTCGCGCAAGGTCCTGAGGCTCTATACAAATCTTCGGTCGTGTTTGGTACAGGATATAGTGGGGTAGGGCCTGGCATGCTTGGTTTCGCTCTTGGTTGGGCTAAACCTAATGCCAAATTAGATGATTCTTACAATTCAGAAATTTATTATCGAATGAATTGGGGGGCGCTCTCGTTAACTCCAAATGTACAATATCTTCACTCTTTACCGTTTAACTCAAAAGCTGATAACAGTTGGATTGTTGGCTTAAGAGGGAACGTTCATTTTAATTTCTAATGTAGACCGCTCTTCCTATTTCATTATGGGAGAGTGGCTCATGGCGACGATGTTTTAAATTAAAGAATGATATTAATTACGAATAATTAATTCATAAAAACCACTGAGATTGCATACCTTTATCTGGATATTAAATGACGTTGAAACCCATGACTAGCAAGGCAATACGACTAGGAAAGCGAAGAAAGGGTTACTCCTCTCGAGATAAGATCCCGCAGGATTACAATGTGCTTGAAGGAGCGCGTCGTAGGATCTTGTATCTGCTCGATAACTTTCCCCACTTTTATGTTTCCTTTTCTGGAGGAAAAGATTCTGGTGTTCTCCTAAATTTGGCTATTCAAGAATCAAGGAAGCGTGGCCGATTGCCTGTTGATGTGCTTATTGTTGACTTTGAGGCGCAGTATCATGAAACCCATGCTTTCATAGAGCGCATGGTAAAGAGTGGAGAAATAAAGCCATACTGGGTTTGCTTACCGCTGAGCTTAAGAAATTCAATTTCACAATTTCAGCCTAAGTGGTTGTGTTGGGACCCTGATAAAGAAGCACAATGGGTTAGGGAAGTCCCCCAACATGAAGGCGTTATTTCTGAATCTGAAGTATTCCCATTTTTCCAAAAAGGGATGGAGTTTGAAGATTTCGTGTTCAAGTTTGCTCATTGGTATCAACAAAAAAAAGGCACCCGAATCGCAGTGTTAATTGGAATTCGAGCGGATGAATCTTTGCATCGTTTTAATACCATTAAAAATCGCTCTAAAAAGAAGTTTGAGGGTAGGTATTGGACAACTCAAATGCAGAGCGACGTTTATATGGCTTACCCTCTCTATGATTGGAGAACTCCAGATGTTTGGATCGCTAACTGGCGCTTTGGTTGGGACTACAATCGTATCTACGATTTAATGCATAAGGCCGGTGTCCCTCTTTCACAACAGCGTCTTTGCCAGCCTTTTGGTGATGAGCAAAGAAAGGGCCTTTGGCTTTATCAAATTTTGGAGCCCCATACTTGGCAAAAATTAGTGGCCAGAGTTGAGGGGTGTAACTTTGGCGCTCGTTACTCAAAAAGCCAAGGGCGTATCCTTGGTTATTATCGTTTTGAATTGCCTGTGGGGCTTAGTTATCGCCAGTACAGTAAGTATCTTTTGAAAACCATGCCGCCACACGTTGAACAACATTACCGGGAGCGTATTTTGAAGTTTTTACAGTGGTGGCGGAAAAATGGTCCAGATAGAGGCGTGACATCTATTCCTGATTACGCTGAGAGTAAATTGGAATCTAAGAAGCAAGTCCCTAGCTGGAGAAGAATATGCAAGGTATTGATTAAGAATGATTATTGGTGTCGAGGACTTTCTTTTGGGTACAACAAGTCCTTAGCGAAACAGTACCACGCTCTTTATGGAGAGGAGAGTAATGCGAATGAAAAATGAATTGATATTGGAAGACCAACACAGCCCCAAGCCAGCCCGTCCCAAACCTACTATTCATCCTAATAAACAAACCATTGATAAAGTGAACATCTTTAATAGGGCGGTAAGGATGTTAGCCGATCTTATTCCTGATCTACCACCTGCGTGTCATGTTGAAATGATCCCGCTTGAAGAAATTGAAGCGAATCAATATAACCCTAATAAAATGGCGCCTCCGGAGAGTAATCTTTTGAGAACCTCGCTCGAAAAAAGTGGCGTCACTATGCCTATTTTGGTTAACCGTCTGAATGTTAGAGAGAAAAAATATGTGGTTATCGATGGATATCATCGTTACCAGCTTCTATTAAATCACCCAGAGCTTCAAGCATTAAAGGGATACATCCCGGCTGTGATACTTAATTTGCCAGAAGAAAAGTGTATGTCGACGTCTGTTCGGCATAACCTTGCTCGTGGTTCACATCAAGTCGAACTTACTGCCGATTTGATCATTCAGCTCAGGGAGATGGGGTGGACGAATAATAAAATTTGTTACGAATTGGGGATGGATCAAGATGAAGTGTTGCGACTACAACAAGTTACTGGTCTTGCTGCTGCTTTTAAAGATCAGGATTTCTCACTGTCATGGGAGTAATCATCTGCGACTATATAAACCGTGCAAACGTTACTCTGTTTACGTCAAATAA
>NZ_MCYD01000534.1:0-13361 GCF_002876325.1 Vibrio sp. 10N.261.52.A1 | reverse complement strand
AGCTCGTCGGCAGAGCCGAAAGGAAACTGGTCATTATCAACCCAAATATCACTACCGGAAACGACGCACCAATAAGCTTGCTCTGTCATTTTCTTATCACTTTTTTTTAACATCCCTATGCCTCATTGCTTGCAGTTCGTTCATTTTACTGGCAATCTAATTTCATACTAGAGTTGTGGCAGAGAATATTTCAAGCTATTACTTTTAGTAGATATCGATAAACGGACCCTGCTTAGGCAATTTCAATGATCACAAGGTTGTGATCAGATCATGAGGACATGGTCATGCTAAATAAATTTAAACAAATACAAGAACAATGGGGTGGCTCAAGCGAGGTCATCGATCATTGGCTCGAAACTCGACAAGCTCTCATCGTCGAATATTGCAAGCTAGGTGCCTTGCAGCCAGCTAGCAACGGGCAATCAAACGTTGTTGAACTCCCTTCTCCTAAAGAAATAAGCTCATTCTGCGATCATGTTGTCGATTATATCTCAGAAGGCCATTTTAAGATCTACGATATGGTCATGAAGAAATGGCAAGCAACAGGCTTTAAAACCAATGATGAGATTGATACAACTTACGCGAAGATCGTACTCACAACCGAGCCACTTCTAGAGTTCAATGATAAGTACGTTAAAGTAAGTGCAAACGATGAGTTGCCTAACTTCGAAGGAGATATGTCGAAAGTAGGTGAACTACTCGAAGTGCGTTTTGAAGTAGAAGATAATCTTATCCAGCTAATTGCAGACAGCTTAGCGATTCCACCAGGCGCTTAGTTAACTGAACTTTTAAGAAGCTTGCCTCTGTGCAAGCTTTTTGTTTTGCCCATAATTCCCCTACCCACTCAACTCTGTTGAAGCCTAAGTACCACCAGCAAACTACCAATCCTTATCCAAGACTCATCCCGATTATTGTCTTTCCACCGATGCTTCAGATTCACCAGCTAGCATGAGTAAAAATAGGCTTAAACCCACATACCAATAGCCCAAACGCCAGATACAAAAAAAGGCACCCGAAGGTGCCTTTTTCTTATCTCTTAGAGATTACTCTTCTGAAGAGAAACCTGCATTTAGAAGTGCTGCTAGGTTGTCAGTAGCTTGTTCAGCTGATGGACCTTCCTGCTCTTCTTCACGCTTAGCTTGACGCTCTTGGTGGTATGCGAAACCAGTACCAGCTGGGATCAGACGACCAACAATTACGTTCTCTTTCAGACCGCGAAGATCATCACGCTTACCAGAAACCGCAGCTTCTGTTAGTACGCGAGTCGTTTCTTGGAACGATGCAGCTGAGATGAATGACTCAGTTGCAAGAGATGCTTTAGTAATACCTAGTAGATCACGTTCGAAACGTACTAGTTCTTTACCTTCAGCTTCTAGCTTACGGTTAGCAATCTTCACGTTGTGGTACTCAACTTGTTCGCCAGGTAGGAACTGAGAGTCACCAGAATGTGTGATTGTACACTTACGTAGCATTTGACGAACGATAGTCTCGATGTGCTTATCGTTAATCTTAACGCCTTGTAAGCGGTAAACTTCTTGAACTTCGTTCGCGATGTACTGAGTTACTGCGTGGATACCACGTAGACGCAGGATATCGTGTGGAGTTTCAGGACCGTCGGCGATTACATCACCACGTTCAATCTTCTCACCTTCGAACACGTTCAATTGACGATGCTTAGGAATCATCTCTTCGTAAGTGTCACCACCTTCACGAGTGATTACTAGACGACGCTTACCTTTCGTTTCTTTACCGAACGACACAGTACCCGTGTGCTCAGCAAGGATCGCAGGCTCTTTAGGCTTACGAGCTTCGAATAGGTCTGCTACGCGTGGTAGACCACCGGTGATATCTTTGTTACCGCCAGATTTCTGAGGGATACGAGATAGTGTGTCACCAATGCCAACTTCAGCGCCATCTTCGATGTTTACAATCGCTTTACCAGGTAGGAAGTAGTGAGCTGGCATTTCAGTACCAGGGATCATTACATCGTTACCTTGCTCGTCAACAAGTTTGATAGCTGGACGCATATCTTTACCTGCTGCTGGACGAGCCGCTGCGTCTGTAACTTCAGAAGAAGAAAGACCAGTTAGATCATCCGTTTGACGAGAAACAGTTACGCCATCGATCATATCAACGAACTGGATGCGACCTGCCACTTCAGTGATGATTGGCATAGTGTGCGCTTCCCAGTTAGCAACAACTTCGCCAGCTTCTACTGCGTCGTTGTCCGCTTTGCTCAGTACAGAACCGTAAGGAAGTTTGTGCTTCTCTTTAGTTCGACCGAACTCATCAACAATCGTCATCTCAGATGCACGAGAGGTGATAACCAGCTTCTTATCTTTGTTGATTACGAACTTAGCGTTGTGAAGTTTCACAGTACCAGTTGTCTTAGCTTGGATGCTGTTCTCTGCTGCTGCAGTAGATGCCGCACCACCGATGTGGAACGTACGCATCGTTAGCTGTGTACCCGGTTCACCGATAGATTGTGCAGCGATAACACCAACTGCTTCACCTTGGTTCACTAGGTGACCACGTGCTAGGTCACGACCGTAACACTGTGCACAACAACCGAAGTCTGCATCACAGGTAACAACAGAACGCACTTTCATGCTATCTACAGAGTTGTCTTCCATGATCTGACACCACTTCTCATCAATCAGAGTATTACGTGGAATCAGTACATCTTCAGTACCAGGCTTAAGAACGTCTTCAGCTACTACACGACCTAGAGCAAGCTCAGAAAGTGCAACTTTAACGTCACCACCTTCGATGTGAGGCATCATGTCGATACCTTCGTGCGTGCCACAGTCATGTTCGTGAACTACAACGTCTTGAGCAACGTCTACTAGACGACGAGTTAGGTAACCCGAGTTCGCTGTTTTCAGTGCTGTATCCGCAAGACCCTTACGAGCACCGTGCGTTGAGATAAAGTACTGAAGGACGTTTAGACCTTCTTTAAAGTTCGCTGTGATCGGCGTTTCGATGATTGAACCATCTGGACGCGCCATCAGACCACGCATACCTGCTAGCTGACGAATCTGAGCTGCAGAACCACGTGCGCCCGAGTCGGCCATCATGTAGATGCTGTTGAACGATTCTTGCTGTTCTTCTTCGCCGTCACGGTTGATAACTGTTTCAGAAGATAGGTTATCCATCATCGCTTTCGCAACGCGGTCATTCGTAGATGCCCAGATATCGATAACTTTGTTGTAACGCTCACCCGCAGTAACAAGACCAGATTGGAATTGCTCTTGGATTTCACGAACTTCTTCTTCAGCAGATTCAATTTCATCGTATTTCGCTTGAGGTACAACCATATCGTCGATACCTACAGAAACACCTGAAAGTGCAGCGTATGCAAAACCTGCGTACATGATTTGGTCAGCGAATACTACTGTGTCCTTAAGACCAAGCTTACGGTACGCTTCGTTAAGTAGGGTAGAAATTTGCTTCTTACCTAGCTTTTGGTTAACGATGCTGTACGGTAGGCCAGCTGGAACGATTTGCCATAGCATTGCACGGCCAACTGTTGTATCAACCAGTTTCGTTTCAGTAGTGCTGTTACCATCTTCGTCTACTACGGTCTCAGTGATACGAACTTTAACGCGAGCGTGTAGCTCAGCAGTCTTAGTACGGTATGCCTTCTCAGCCTCTTCAGGGCCAGCAAGGTACATACCTTCGCCTTTCACGTTGATCTTTTCACGAGTCATGTAGTAAAGACCCAATACAACGTCCTGAGAAGGTACGATGATCGGATCACCTGACGCTGGCGACAGAATGTTGTTTGTCGACATCATCAGAGTACGTGCTTCAAGCTGTGCTTCTAGAGTTAGAGGCACGTGTACCGCCATTTGGTCACCATCGAAGTCGGCGTTGTATGCCGCACACACTAGTGGGTGAAGCTGAATCGCTTTACCTTCGATTAGTACTGGTTCAAACGCTTGGATACCTAGACGGTGAAGTGTAGGTGCACGGTTAAGTAGTACTGGGTGTTCGCGGATTACTTCGTCTAGGATATCCCAAACGATAGCTTCTTCGCGCTCTACCATCTTCTTAGCAGCTTTGATTGTCGTAGCCATGCCACGAGTCTCTAGCTTGCTGTAGATGAACGGCTTAAATAGCTCAAGTGCCATCTTCTTAGGAAGACCACACTGATGTAGACGAAGGTATGGACCTACTGTAATTACAGAACGGCCAGAGTAGTCTACACGTTTACCTAGAAGGTTCTGACGGAAACGACCTTGCTTACCCTTGATCATATCAGCAAGAGATTTCAGAGGACGCTTGTTCGAACCTGTGATTGCACGACCGCGACGACCGTTATCTAGAAGTGCATCAACAGACTCTTGCAGCATACGCTTTTCGTTACGTACGATGATGTCCGGAGCAGCTAGCTCTAGAAGACGCTTCAAACGGTTGTTACGGTTGATCACACGACGGTAAAGGTCGTTCAGATCTGAAGTCGCAAAACGACCGCCGTCTAGTGGTACTAGAGGACGTAGATCTGGCGGAAGAACCGGAAGTACAGTCAGAATCATCCATTGCGGATCGTTACCCGATGCAATGAACGCTTCAACTAGCTTCAGGCGCTTAGTGATCTTCTTACGCTTAGTTTCAGAGTTAGTTGTTTCCAACTCTTCGCGCATTTCTTCCACTTCTTGATGAAGGTCCATTGTTGCAAGCAGATCTTTGATCGCTTCTGCACCCATCTTAGCAGTGAATTCATCACCCCACTCTTCTAGGCGATCTAGATACTCTTCTTCAGTAAGCATCTGAGATTTTTCTAGATCAGTCATACCTGGTTCAGTTACTACGTACATTTCGAAGTACAGAACACGTTCGATATCACGTAGAGGGATATCCATTAGTAGACCGATACGAGACGGTAGCGATTTTAGGAACCAGATGTGAGCAACTGGTGAAGCAAGCTCGATGTGGCCCATACGGTCACGACGAACTTTAGTTTGTGTAACTTCTACGCCACACTTCTCACAGATAACACCACGGTGTTTCAGACGCTTGTATTTACCACAAAGACATTCGTAGTCTTTAACTGGACCAAAAATACGCGCACAGAACAGACCATCGCGTTCAGGTTTGAACGTACGATAGTTGATCGTTTCAGGTTTTTTAACTTCACCGAAAGACCATGAACGGATCATGTCTGGTGAAGATAGACCGATTTTGATTGCATCAAATTCTTCGGTCTTATGCTGCGCTTTTAGAAAGTTTAATAAGTCTTTCACAATCAGCTCCTGTAAGGAGTTAAAAGGGGCTCACCCGCAAAAGTGAGCACCTTCAACCAAATAATCTCTTTTCTCTAGAAAGAAAGAAGGGATTACTCTTCGTCTTCTAGCTCGATGTTGATACCTAGCGAGCGAATCTCTTTCAACAGTACGTTGAACGACTCTGGCATGCCAGGTTCCATGCTGTGGTTGCCATCTACGATGTTCTTGTACATCTTAGTACGGCCGTTAACGTCATCCGACTTAACTGTTAGCATTTCTTGAAGCGTGTAAGCAGCACCGTATGCTTCTAGTGCCCATACTTCCATCTCACCGAAACGCTGGCCACCGAACTGAGCTTTACCACCAAGTGGTTGCTGAGTTACTAGGCTGTACGAACCAGTAGAACGAGCGTGCATCTTGTCATCAACAAGGTGGTTCAGTTTCAGCATGTACATGTAACCTACAGTTACAGGACGCTCAAACGAGTCACCAGTACGACCATCAAACAGTTTAAGCTGACCAGATTCTGGCAGATCACCCAGTTTAAGTAGTTCTTTGATTAACGCTTCAGAAGCACCATCGAACACAGGAGTAGCAATCGGTAGACCGCCACGTAGGTTCTTGATCAGTGTACGAACTTGATCATCAGACAGTTCAGCAATATCAACTTTCTGACGAGTATCACCAAGATCATAAACCTTCTGTAGGAACTCACGGAACTTATGAAGTTCTTGTTGTTCCTTAACCATTTGGTTGATCTTGTCACCGATACCTTTCGCTGCCAGACCTAAGTGTACTTCTAGGATCTGACCGATGTTCATACGCGATGGTACACCCAGTGGGTTAAGTACGATGTCTACAGGCTGACCTTTCTCATCGTATGGCATGTCTTCAACAGGGTTAATCTTAGAGATTACACCTTTGTTACCGTGACGACCCGCCATCTTATCACCAGGCTGGATACGACGTTTAACCGCTAGGTAAACTTTAACAATCTTAAGAACGCCAGGCGCTAGATCATCACCTTGAGTGATCTTACGACGCTTAGTTTCAAACTTCTTATCGAAGTCTGCTTTTAGCTCATCCCACTGCTCAGCAAGTTGCTCAAGCTGTGTTTGTAGCGCATCGTCTTCTAGAACTTGCTCTAGCCATTGCTTACGACCGATCGTATCAAGCTTAGCTTCAGAGTAACCACCAGACAGAAGTACAGCTTTAACACGGTTAAGAAGGCCACCCTCAAGAATTTGGAACTCTTCAGTTAGGTCTTTCTTCGCTTCTTTAAGCTGCATCTGTTCGATTTCAAGTGCACGCTTGTCTTTCTCTACGCCATCGCGAGTGAAGACTTGTACATCGATGATAGTACCCGAAACAGAGTTTGGTACACGTAGAGAAGTATCTTTAACATCAGATGCTTTCTCACCGAAGATTGCACGTAGTAGCTTCTCTTCAGGAGTCAGTTGAGTTTCACCTTTAGGTGTTACTTTACCAACTAGGATGTCGCCACCCTTAACTTCAGCACCAATGTAAACGATACCTGACTCGTCTAGTTTAGACAGAGCAGACTCACCTACGTTTGGAATATCAGCTGTGATCTCTTCAGAGCCCAGCTTAGTATCACGAGCCACACAAGATAGTTCTTGGATGTGGATAGTCGTGAAACGGTCTTCTTGAACTACGCGCTCAGATACTAAGATCGAGTCTTCGAAGTTGTAACCGTTCCAAGGCATGAACGCGATACGCATGTTTTGACCAAGTGCTAGCTCACCAAGGTCTGTTGAAGGACCGTCAGCTAGTACGTCGCCACGTGATACAGGTTCACCCGGTAGCACTGTAGGACGTTGGTTGATACATGTGTTCTGGTTTGAACGCGTGTACTTAGTTAGGTTGTAGATGTCGATACCAGCTTCGCCAGGTACTAGCTCATCTTCGTTAACCTTAACTACGATACGAGAAGCGTCCACAGACTGAATCATACCGCCACGTTTAGCAACCGCCGTAACACCAGAGTCAACTGCGATGTTACGTTCGATACCAGTACCTACTAGAGGCTTATCAGCCTTAAGTGTTGGTACCGCTTGACGTTGCATGTTCGCACCCATCAATGCACGGTTCGCATCATCGTGTTCTAGGAACGGGATAAGCGATGCAGCGATAGATACTACTTGGTTTGTCGCAACGTCCATGTAGTCAACGTGGTCGCGAGGGTGAAGACCAGATTCACCTTTTTGACGAGCAGTGATTAGCTCATCTGCGAACGTACCTTCTTCAGTAAGAACGGTGTTCGCCTGCGCGATTACAAATTGACCTTCTTGGATTGCAGACAGGTAATCAACTTCGTCTGTTACTACGCCATCTACTACACGACGGTACGGAGTTTCTAGGAAACCGTAATCGTTACAACGTGCAAATGCAGACAGTGAGTTAATTAGACCGATGTTTGGACCTTCAGGCGTTTCGATCGGACATAGACGACCGTAGTGAGTTACGTGAACGTCACGTACTTCGAAGCCTGCGCGCTCACGAGTAAGACCACCAGGACCTAAAGCAGAGATACGACGCTTGTGCGTAACTTCTGACAATGGGTTGTTTTGGTCCATGAACTGTGAAAGCTGTGAAGAGCCAAAGAATTCTTTAACTGCAGCAGAGATAGGCTTAGCGTTGATTAGATCTTGAGGCATGATTGCATCAAGGTCACCAAGGCTTAGACGCTCTTTAACGGCACGTTCTACACGAACTAGACCAACACGGAATTGGTTTTCTGCCATTTCACCTACAGAACGGATACGACGGTTGCCAAGGTGGTCGATATCGTCCACTTCGCCTTTACCGTTACGGATGCCGATCAGTTTCTTCATCACTTCGATGATGTCTGATTCATCCAGAGTACCGCGCTCTTCTTCTTCTTCACGCTCGATAGAGCTGTTGAACTTCATACGGCCTACAGTTGATAGGTCGTAGCGTTCTTCTGAGAAGAATAGGCTTTCGAATAGAGACTCTGCAGCTTCTTTCGTTGGTGGCTCGCCAGGACGCATCATGCGGTAGATTTCTACCAATGCAGAGATGCGATCTACTGTGCTATCTGCACGTAGAGTGTCTGACATGAATGGACCATGGTCTAGGTCATTCGTGAACAGTACTTCTAGAGCTTTGTGACCCGCTTGAGATAGGTTAGCAAGTGCCTCTAGGCTGATCTCTTGGTTCGCGCCAACGATGATCTCGCCAGTTGCTTCGTTGATGTAATCTTTAGATGCAACTTTACCAACGATGTACTCTACAGGTACTTCGATGTGCTCAACGCCATCTTTCTCAAGTTGACGGATGTGGCGAGCAGTAACACGACGACCAGTCTCAACGTAAACTTTACCGTTTGCTTCGATGTCGAATGACGCAGTTTCACCACGTAGACGATCAGGAACCAACTCCATAAGAAGAGTTTGGTCTTTCACTTCGAAGTTCACCTTGTCGAAGAACAGATCTAGGATCTCTTCAGTTGACTTACCTAGTGCACGAAGGATGATTGAAGCTGGTAGCTTACGACGACGGTCGATACGTACGAATAAGTTATCCTTAGGATCGAACTCAAAGTCTAACCATGAGCCACGGTAAGGAATTACACGTGCGTTATAAAGAACTTTACCAGATGAGTGGGTCTTACCCTTATCACTGTCGAAGAACACGCCTGGGCTTCGGTGCAGCTGGGATACGATAACCCTCTCGGTACCATTAATTACGAAAGTACCATTGTCTGTCATAAGCGGAATTTCGCCCATGTAGACTTCTTGTTCTTTAATGTCTTTTACAGTACCTGCTGGCGCATCTCGATCAAAGATAACTAGACGTAGTTTAACGCGTAGTGGCTTTGAGTAAGTTACACCACGGATTTGACATTCTTTAACATCAAAAACTGGCTCACCAAGACGGTAGCTAACGTATTGCAGCTCAGAATTGCCGTTGTAGCTCTGAATTGGGAATACAGAACGAAAAGCAGCCTCAAGACCGTATTGACCTTCTGGATCCTGTTCGATGAATTTATCGAAAGAATCAAGCTGGATCGATAACAGGTATGGAATGTCCAAAACTTGTGGACGAGTACCAAAGTCCTTACGGATGCGCTTTTTCTCGGTATAAGAGTAAACCATGGGGTTCCTCAGCTCGCTGATAAGTGACCCAAACTACCCAAAACACTCCTCGGAGGGGGTAGTGACTAACAGCTGTTTAATGTAGTGAACAATCATATCGAAAACATGACTGTTTTTTTGCTCGGGTTATGACGCTTAAACAGCGGAAAATTCGTCATAGCCCTACAGCGCAAAAAGGCCGGTGGTTAAATAACCACCAGCCATTAGCCTTGCGGCTAAGAAATTAAGTAATAATTACTTAACTTCAACAGAAGCGCCAGCTTCTTCTAGCTGTGCTTTAAGAGCTTCAGCTTCAGCTTTGTCAACGCCTTCTTTTAGAGGTGCTGGAGCTGAGTCTACAAGACCTTTAGCTTCTTTAAGACCTAGGCCAGTTGCGCCACGTACAGCTTTGATAACTTGTACTTTGTTAGAACCAGCAGAAGTTAGGATAACGTCGAATTCAGTTTGCTCAGCAGCAGCGTCGCCGCCAGCAGCGCCACCAGCTACAACTGCAGCAGCAGCTGATACGCCGAATTTCTCTTCCATAGCTTCGATAAGCTCAACAACTTGCATTACAGACATTTCTGCAACTGCGTCTAGGATTTGCTCGTTAGTAATAGACATAACAATTCTCTTTTAAGTCAACAATAAGTTTAATTTGCAACCAGTGAAAAGCAAGGCTTAAGCCGCTGCTTCTTCTTTTTGGTCACGTAGTGCAGCGATAGTACGAACCAGCTTGCCAGCAGAAGCTTCTTTCATGCACATCATTAGGCGTGCGATAGCTTCGTCGTAAGTTGGTAGTGTCGCTAGTACTTCAGCATCAGTAACTGCGCCTTCAAATGCAGCAGCTTTGATCTCGAAATCTTTGTTCTCTTTAGCGAAGTCTTTGAAAAGACGCGCTGCAGCACCTGGGTGCTCGTTAGAGAACGCGATCAGAGTTGGACCAGTGAAAGTGTCAGTTAGACACTCGTAGTCTGTACCCTGAACCGCACGGCGTGCTAGTGTGTTACGAACAACTTTCATGTAAACACCCGCTTCGCGAGCTTGTTTACGTAGAGAAGTCATTGCGCCAACTTCAACGCCACGAGAATCAGCTACAACTGCAGAAAGTGCACCATTAGCTGCTTCGTTGACTTCAGCAACAATTGCTTTTTTGTCTTGAAGATTTAAAGCCATTTGGATTAACCTCTGGTTGTGATTACAGCACCCATTACAGTGTGTAATGAGCGTTTACGATGCTAATAAATATGAATCACTTCATTTATATTAGGCACCGCCTACGTAGGTTTTATTAAGCTGTAGCTCCGAAAAGTACAGCGCCTACGGTCTTGGGATAGATAATTTGAATTGCTTCAAATCACCCAACCACAAATATTAGGCGCAGAAGTATACACTAAATCTGCGCCTAAGCAAATTAGTTTGCTTGAGTGTTCAGGCTAGCCTGATCAACAGCAACACCAGCACCCATAGTAGTAGAGATGCTTACTTTCTTCAGGAAAGTACCTTTCGCTGAAGAAGGCTTAGCTTTCTTAAGAGCAACTAGAAGAGCTTCTAGGTTCTCTTGAAGCTGGTTAGCTTCGAAAGATGCTTTGCCGATAGTAGTGTGGATGATGCCGTTCTTGTCGTTACGGTAACGAACCTGACCAGCTTTAGCGTTCTTAACAGCTTCAGCAACGTTAGGAGTTACAGTACCAACTTTAGGGTTTGGCATAAGGCCGCGTGGACCTAGGATAGTACCTAGTTGACCAACAACACGCATTGCATCTGGAGAAGCAACAACAACGTCGAAGTTCATTTCGCCTTTCTTCACTTGCTCAGCAAGATCTTCCATACCAACAACATCTGCGCCAGCTTCTTTAGCTGCTTCTGCGTTTGCACCTTGAGTGAACACAGCAACGCGGATTTCACGGCCAGTACCGTGAGGTAGCACAGTTGCGCCACGTACGTTTTGGTCAGATTTACGAGCATCGATGCCTAGGTTAACAGCAACGTCTACAGACTCAACGAATTTAGCAGTAGCTAGTTCTTTAAGAAGTGCAACAGCTTCGTTGATTTCGTATTCTTTAGTCGCGTCAACTTTGTCGCGGATTACGCGCATACGCTTAGTAAGTTTTGCCATCTTATTAACCCTCTACCACTAGGCCCATTGAACGAGCAGTACCAGCGATTGAACGCTTCATTGCTTCGATGTCAGCACCAGTCATATCAGCAGCTTTAGTTTCTGCGATTTCTTGGATTTGAGCGTCAGTTACAGTACCCACTTTTTCAGTGTTTGGACGACCAGAACCAGACTTAACGCCAGCAGCTTTCTTAAGAAGAACAGCAGCAGGTGGAGTCTTAGTTACGAACGTGAAAGAACGGTCGTTGTATACAGTAATAACTACTGGAGTCGGTAGACCTTTCTCAACAGATTCTGTTTTTGCGTTGAACGCTTTACAGAATTCCATGATGTTAACACCGTGTTGACCTAGAGCAGGACCAACCGGTGGCGACGGGTTTGCCATACCAGCTGCAACTTGCAGTTTGATATAAGCTTCAACTTTCTTAGCCATGATATTTCCTAATATTTGGGTACATGCGCTAGCCGTAAGGCAAGCTCCCCATAAATTCAATTAACGCTTTTTACTTCCATAGAAGCAAAAAGGCGCGAAATTATAATCATAATTCGCGCCTTAAACAACCCTAAAAAGGTGATTTTTTATACTCTTTTATTTTGAACAAGTTGCTAATAAGTTATCCACAACTTAGTTCAACTAATCGAGTCTTAGTCCAGTTTTTCAACCTGACCAAATTCAAGCTCAACCGGTGTTGCACGACCAAAGATCGATACAGATACCTTAATGCGGCTCTTCTCGTAATCTACTTCTTCAACAGTACCGTTGAAGTCAGCAAATGGACCATCGTTAACACGAACCACTTCACCTGCTTCGAACATTGTCTTAGGACGTGGAGCTTCGCTCGCTTTCTCTAGACGGTTCAAGATAGCATCAGCTTCTTTATCAGTGATTGGTGCTGGACGATCAGAGGTACCACCAATGAAGCCCATAACACGCGGAATGCTGCGTACTAAGTGCCATGATTCATCATTCATGATCATTTGAACTAATACGTAGCCAGGGAAGAATTTACGTTCACTTTTACGACGTTGCCCAGCACGCATTTCCACTACTTCTTCAGTAGGTACTAGCACATCGCCAAATAGTTCTTCCATGTTGTGCATTTTAATATGCTCGCGTAGCGATTGTGCAACACGACCTTCAAAACCAGAAAAGGCTTGAACTACATACCAACGTTTTTTTGGAGCTTCACTCATGAATCAGAACCCTCTACACCCCAGTCGCTAGAGAAACTAAACGGACCATAATGCCGTCAATTCCCCAAAGCACTAGAGACATAACAATACATACAGCTAAAACGATCAATGTAGTTTGCATAGTTTCTTGGCGAGTAGGCCAAACCACTTTACGAATCTCCATGCGAGATTCTTTTGCAAAATCGATCGCAGCTTTACCTTTAGTTGTTGTTGCTGCAACGCCTAGTGCGGCAGCAATCAGCACAACTACACCTGCAGCGCGAATTACAACAGACAATTCACCATACAGGTAATTACCCACAACAGCAGCGGCTAACAGTACAAAAGCGACTACCCACTTCATTGTATCTGCTGCACTTGAGCTATCAGGAGTTTCAGCGTTTGCTTTCATAAAACCAACCTGTGATAAGTCTTAGATATAGACGACAATAACCCCGCTGTTGCAGGGCACATTCCTTTGCGTTGCAGAACAACACATCTAACAGTCATTTTAGTCAAAAAGACTGTTTAATTCTTTACTAAGAGCTGAAATTGATGCCAATTCGCTCAACTCTTTTTTTAGCGCAGAAAAAGGGCATCAAATGATGCCCTTTTTACTAGTGGTTCGTCAAATCTTATGCAAAGATTTTAGCTACAACACCAGCACCAACTGTACGGCCACCTTCACGGATAGCGAAACGTAGACCTTCGTCCATTGCGATT
>NZ_MCYD01000533.1:0-3247 GCF_002876325.1 Vibrio sp. 10N.261.52.A1 | reverse complement strand
TGATCTCAATGTTACGTATAAATTAGATGAGATTGTAAACAAATGTGTCTGGATTTATGAAATTAGATGATTTAAACCTCTTTCGACTCGTCGTTGAAAATGGGAGCTACACCGCAACATCGCGCAAGACTATGATTCCGGTTGCGACCATCACACGACGGATCCAAGCTCTAGAAGACTCGCTAAACCTGAGACTTCTCAATAGACACGCGCGTAAACTCTCTTTAACAGAGGCTGGCGAACGTTTCTTTAATGAATGCGCTCCACTGCTGCAACGTCTCTCTTCGACTGCCGAAGAACTGACGGATGTTTGTAAAGGTGCTTCCGGTAAGATCCGCATTACAGCGCCTTCCAACCTGACTAAGCGCATGATGATGCCAATGTTCAGCGACTTCATGACTCAATACCCAGATATCAATATTGAGTTGATGATGAACAACCAAGCCGATCAACTCGACCCTACAGAGTGGGACGTGATTTTCAGAGTGGGTCCGCAACGTGATTCAAGCCTCATCGCTCGAAAAATCAGTGAAGTGAAAGATATTCTTATCGCGAGCCCTGAGTACTTAGCGAAGAACCCTGCACCGAGCCATGCTGAAGAACTGGCGAACCATTCATTGCTTAAAGGCTACCCACTGATTAAGTGGCAGCTAAGTAACTCGAATGATGAGACAGTAGTTAACAGTGAAAAAGGCCGCTTCAACGCAAACGCACTTAATGTGGTGAGACAAGCTTGTTCTGAAGGTCTAGGTATCACACTGATGCCAGACGTGATGATTCGCGAATACATTGAAGATGGTAGCCTAGTACAAGTACTGGAAGACTGGAGCGCTAACCCACGTGACATCTACATGCTTTATAACCACAAAGACCATCTACCTGAGAAAGTTAGATTGTTTATTGATTTTGTGATCGCTTACCACATTCACTAGGTTAATCCCCTACTTCAAAAACAAAAAAACCAGAGCCGATGCTCTGGTTTTTTATATTCTTTCCACTAACGAAAACTAAGCGCCTTCGTTGTGTAACTCTAGGTTCGCCAGATCTTGTTGGATCTCACGCTGAATCTTAGAATCGTCATTACGTAGAGAGTCTAGGAAATCTAGGTACGCTTGGTCGATATCACCCGTTACATACTCGCCATTAAACACAGAAGTATCGAAACGCGCGATGTCTTGGTTACCCATGCCTACCGCAGAAATCAAGTCTGGTAGTGTTTGGAAGATCAGAGCGTCTGCGCCAATCTGCTTACAGATCGTTTCATTGTCACGACCATGAGCAATTAGCTCTGTCGCGCTTGGCATATCGATACCGTAAACGTTAGGGAAGCGAACCTCAGGCGCCGCTGACACCATGAACACTTTGTTTGCGCCAGAGTCACGAGCCATCTCAATGATTTGCTCTGAAGTGGTACCGCGTACAATAGAGTCATCAACCAATAGAACGTTCTTACCTTTAAACTCAGAGCGAATTGCGTTGAGTTTGCGGCGAACTGACTTCTTACGCTGCTGCTGTCCAGGCATGATAAACGTACGACCAACGTAACGGTTTTTCACGAAACCTTGACGGTATGGCTTGTCGATAGCTTGAGCGATACGCAGTGCAATGTCGTTAGAGGTTTCTGGAATTGGGATAACCACGTCAATGTCTAAGTCTGAGTACTCTTCTTTAATACGCTTACCTAGTAATTCACCCATCTCAACACGTGCGCTGTACACTGAAATTTTATCGATGAATGAATCAGGGCGTGCAAAGTAAACAAACTCAAAGATACATGGGTTGAGCTGTGGGTTGTCTGCACATTGCTTAGTGAAAAGCTCACCGTCGAATGTTACGTAGATAGCTTCACCAGGTGCCACATCACGCATGAAATCGAAACCAACAGCATCCAGTGCTACCGATTCAGACGCCACCATGTACTCTGTTTTACCTTCGACTTCACGCTTACCTAAACACAGTGGACGAATACCGTGTGGGTCACGGAATGCGATCATACCGTGGCCGATGATCATAGCTGTTACTGCGTAAGCGCCACGAATTGTGCGGTGCACGTTTGATACAGCGCGGAAAACATCATCAGAAGTCACGTTACCTTTAACCGTATCGATCTCATGAGCCAACACGTTCAAAAGCACTTCTGAATCTGAAGTTGTATTCACATGACGACGGTCTTTTTCGAACAACTTTTCACGAACTTCGTTCGCGTTCGTTAGGTTGCCGTTGTGAGCCAACGTGATGCCAAAAGGCGAGTTTACGTAGAAAGGCTGAGCTTCCGACGCGCTTGAGCTACCTGCAGTCGGGTAACGAACATGGCCAATACCAACGTTACCTTGGAGGCGTTGCATGTGTTTTGCTTCAAAAACATCTTTTACTAAACCGTTCGCCTTACGCAGACGGAAACGATTGCTTTCTATGGTACAAATACCAGCGGCATCTTGGCCACGATGCTGCAATACCGTTAAAGCGTCATAAATAGACTGGTTTACAGGTGTTGAACCCACGATTCCAACAATACCACACATGTCCTAATCCTCGATTTTTCGACATTAACTGGCGCTATAGCGCGCCAGATAAGAAACTAGATGTTGCTTGTAAATGCTCGAAGAACGGCGCAATGATTCGACTAAATTCCGGAACCAACTGCGAATTCTTCCACCACTCAGAACTTGGGAATGCAGTAAACGCATCCATGAAAAACAACACTGCAGAAACAATCAAAACACCACGTAAGCCACCAAAGACGACACCGAGGATTCTGTCTGTACCTGACAGGCCTGTTTTCTGAACTAGCTGCCCGATAACATAGTTAACTAAAGCACCGACAACTAACGTTGCAACAAACAATGCTGCTATCGCAGTTCCGTTTCGAAACATCTCATCTTCGATATTGGTGAAGTACACCGCTAATTTTGCGTAGTACTGGCTAGCAATAAAAAATGCTCCAAACCAAATAACGAGTGACAACGCTTCTTTAGCGAAACCACGAACTAAACTGATCACGGCAGAGAAGCCGATCACGCCTAAAATGACAAAATCTAACCAATTCATGAATTCTTCATCTTAAGTTGGCGCGCATTTTAACAGAAAAAATGCTGACGCAAACGTTTTCTTATGGATTTAACGGTTTAAATTTGAGCAATTGGCCTTTTGAACCCGTAATTTTTTCTAATTCCTTAATTTGTCGCTCAAGTTTGGATTTAGATACATCTGGGCCAATAATTACTCGCGTAAAAGTTTTTTCTTGCTT
>NZ_MCYD01000532.1:0-16362 GCF_002876325.1 Vibrio sp. 10N.261.52.A1 | reverse complement strand
GTTTTACTTCGTCTGAGGCAAATGCGCTTTCTACAGAGTACTTGTAGATTTCTGCGTAATCTTCTTTCGTTAGGTCGAAAGTTTCACATACGCGTTTCACTTCGTTAGTCATTGTTGTGTTCGACACAGTGCGGTTATCTGTGTTGATTGTTACAACGATGCCATCTTTCTTGAATTCAGAAATTGGGTGGTCGCTGAATTTGTGAATACACTTAGTTTGAACGTTACTTGTTGGGCAAGTTTCAAGCGCAACCTGTTTCTCTTTCACAATGTTGTACGCATCTTCGTTACCTTGGATGTGAACACCGTGACCGATACGCTCAGCGTCCAGCATAGTCACTGCGTCGTAAACGTTTTGACCGTGCCATTGCTCACCTGCGTGAACCGTCACTCGGTAGCCTTGTTCGATCGCGTATTGCGTGTATTCAGGGAACTCAGCACAGAAACCAGGCTTTTCACCGCCAGCAATATCAAATGCTACAACGCCTTTACCAAGGTATGGCTTACCTGCATCGATCACATCTTTGATTGAATCTTTAGGGAACATACGCAGTACAGACATAATGTAGTTGCCCTTGATGTCGTATTTCTCTTCAGCACGCTTCATGCCTTTCACTGCACTTGCAATGATCGCGTCAAGAGACAGGCCTTTATTCACGTGCAGGATTGGTGCGAAACGAACTTCTAGGTACTTAACGTTTTCTAGTGCTGCGTCTTCGTAAAGCTCAAAAGAGATACGCTCAATCGCTTCTTCAGTTTGCATCACTTTAAGTGGCAGGCTGAAACAAGCTAGGTACTCATCTAGGTTTTTGCAATCTTCTGGCACAGTTAGAGATTGAACAACCGCATCACGGTCTTCAGGTAGTTCGATATTGTACTGTTTTGCTAGATCAATAATCGTATCTGGGCGAACACTTCCGTCTAGGTGGCAGTGTAAGTCAATCTTTGGTAGTGCTAGAAAATCCATGAGTATTCCTTAATTCTATTATTCTTTGAGTGTGTTAACTCACATGCGCTAAATTTACCAAGAGCATGATATGATTTAAAGTGACAAATAATCATCATTAACCTGAATTTGGGGAATATCATGGTCGATGTTAAAAGCTTACTTAAATGCGATATGAATTTGCTGCTGTGCTTACATGTTCTGATTGAAGAGCGTAGTGTGAGCAAAACGGCAGAGCGGCTGTTTTTGAGCCAATCTGCGGTAAGCAAACAACTTACCAAGCTGCGAGCTTTGTTTGACGACCCGCTATTTGAGCGTGAGTCTAAAGGGCTATTCCCAACCCCAAAAGCACTCGTATTGGCGCCTAAAATTCACCAAATTTTGCTGCAAATCGAAAAGCTAACTGTCCCTGAGGTGTTCGATCCTAAGGAGAGTGAGCGTACTTTCACTATAGACCTTGTTGAGACCGCCTACACTGCGGTTTATCCGCAATTTATGCCGACAGCGCTTGCCGATGCACCCCATATCACCATCAACAGTTCTACGTGGAGTAGTGATAGTTTCAAACGTTTGCTCAAGCGAGAAGTCGATTTTGGTATCGGTATTTTTGAATTAGATGAACGCGCCTCAACCCATGTGCAATGTATTCCGGATGAATTGGATTACGTTGAGCTATGCCTGGATTATTCCGTTTGTTTGATGCGTAACGATCACCCTGCTTTGCAAGAAGAGTGGAACCTCGACACCTTTCTTAAGTATCGACACATACAATTGGTGACGGGTGGAGCGGGCGACTGGTTATTGATGGAAGTACTTAACGCTAAGCAGTTAGAGATCAACAAGGCCGCCAACGTGTCGGATATCACTAGTGCTATCAAACTGTGTAAACAGAGCGACCTGTTGATGTGCTATCCGTACAACTCGGTGCGCGATTATATCGATAGCGGTGAATTAGTGATGAAGCCCGTTCCCATCGATTTGGTACCAGGCGGGTTATTCTTGTTGTGGCACCGTTATTTTGATTCTGAGCCTAGCCATCGCTGGCTGCGAGAGCTGATTGTTAACAAGACGCAAGACACTCAAGAGTAGATGGTGGTTGAATACATTGTAATTCGTAAAATATTTTTCGCTTTTCGTCCGTCTTTTCAGCCTGAGTATCGTCTTAATTGGGGGCGTAATTCCCCGATAATAGTGAGAGAGCAAAATGAATCCAATGTCAGCGTCATTGATTCCACAACAAATAATTGAAGATGCCTGTGAGTGGGCGATCATGCACGGTGTCGCTTTTCGACAAGCTAATAATACCGCAAGGCATTGCCCATTTAGCCTAGCGCCAATGACAATGGAGCGTGAGGTTTATGAACATTTGCGTCGCGTGACTCCGCTTATCACCAAGCTGATCAGCAACGTATCGGAAGATCATGATTTTCTGCAGTCGTCATTGAGCGATATGGCGCAAGCCGATCCATTCTTTGGTCGCTTAATGGCACTTCATCAACAAGCTCATGGCAGTGCCGATGAACGCTTGAGCCCTGCCCGCCAACCTTTGCTATTGATGCGAACCGATTTTATGGATGACCGTCAACATGGAGCAAAAGTAATAGAGTTCAATGGCATCGCAGCAGGTATGGCACCCTTTGGTCAGCGCGCGACTGAATTTCACGCGTTCATGAATAATCAGTGGCCAGATACTTATAAAAATTGGTTGGAAGATTCATCCGCAATCCCGGCAGAAAACCGAGGGCTTGAACAATTGGCTTTCGGTATTGCTACCTCGGCAAGAAAGGTAAGCGATCACTTTGATGATTCAGCTCAACCTACATTTTTGATGGTAGTGCAGAAGAACGAGGATAACGTCTATGACCAGCACTTGCTTGAAATTGAACTGCAAAAACAGGGCATTCGCACGGTGCGTCGTACCTTTGACCAGTTGAGCTGTCAGCTTTCAACTGTAGATAACCAGCGCTTGTTACTGCAAGATGTTGGCGCAGTCGATGTGGTGTATCTAAGAGCTGGCTATCAGTATTCAGATTACTGGGCTCCAGAACTCAACGAATCGGTTTGTTGCCACACGCTAAGTCAGACTCGCTTATTTATGGAACAACACCATGTCGCAATGAACGCGACTATCAGCCAACAGTTAGCGACCAGTAAAACCATGCAAATGCTGCTGACCATGATGCCTGCGTCAGAATATGCGCGTTGGGGTTTAACGCTAGAAGAAGCTGAACTGGTGAAGAGTGTTTTAGCCGATATGAAGCCAATCACTAGTGAGTCGATCGAATGGTTTAACACGCAAGCGAATAAGCAAGAATGGGTGCTAAAAAACCAAGGCGAGGGCGGCGGTCATTGTGTATTCGGCGATGATATCAGCGATCAACTGAGTCGACTTAAGCCAGAAGAGTACGACGCGTGGGCATTGATGCAGCGTTTGTACCCGCATGAGCGTGACGTACCGACTATTGCAGTGCGTGACACCCAGCAAACACTTGTAACAGATCTAGTCAGCGAGGTCGGCCTATTCACCGCTTACTTCAAAGGTGAACCAGTAACCGAACTGGACGGTTATGCTGGCTACTTAATCCGCAGTAAGCCAGCCAGCGAAAACGAAGGCGGGATCCATAGCGGTAAAGGGATTCTCGATTCATTGGTGCTGATTAATTAGTTTATTAGCCCTCAACAAAAACCAGAACCCACGTTCTGGTTTTTTGTATCTGGTCCCCTTGAAGATTGTGTCTATGAATCTCACTATTGACATGGATAGAGTGATCGTTCTACCCCGTAAGTAGAACAATCATTCTACCCTTTGTCGGGTATTGAGAGAGCACTATGTTGAGAGAGCAAATAGCAGCAAGCCTTGAAGTGGCGTTCAGCCAGCACGGCTTTGCGGAGCCGAGTGTTGCACAGCTGAAGACGGCGTGTAATGTCAGCCTAAGAACCCTGTATAAACACTTCCCTTCAAAAGAAGCGATGATTGTTGGTGCATTGGAATACCGACACCAACGCTATCTCGATTTTTTACTGGAGGCGTCGCCAGAGGCTGGGTTGGAATCGGTTACTCATATCTTCAACAAGCTCCAACAATGGTTAGAAGAGTATGCACGCACGGCTGTATGTCGATGAATGCGATTGCTGCTTTCCCAGATAATGAGCTTATTAACCAAGCAGTTACGCAACACAAAGAACAGGTTCGAGTGCTTATTGGCAAGCAGAGCCTGCGAGATGATCTCGCAACGCCCCTGTTTTTACTTCATGAAGGCGTATCAAGCGCGTGGCCAGTATTAGGCGAAGAAGCCGTGGCATCGGCACAGAATATGGTGAGAAAATAACTCGAGGAAACACGATGAAATTCGAAATACCGAAAATGATGAAAGGCGTAGAGATGTTGGGTCACGGCGGAGCAGAAATGCTTGGCTACCGCGAAGATATCGCTGTTCCTCAAATCGAACCTAATGAAGTGCTGATCAAAGTGATGGCAGCAGGCGTTAACAACACGGACATCAACACACGAATCGGTTGGTACTCAAAAAGCGATGACTCAGACGATGCCAGTTGGTCGGGTGAAGCGTTAAAGTTCCCTCGAATCCAAGGTGCTGACGTGTGTGGTTTCATTGTAGCAGTCGGTAATGAAGTCTCTGAAGATCGTATTGGTGAGCGTGTCCTTATCGAACCTTGTTTAACGGAAGTGTATGGGCGAGATCTGCCACAACCATGGTATTTCGGTTCTGAGTGTGATGGCGGTTTTGCTGAATACACTAAAGTCGCAGCAAAGCACGCTTATGTGGTGGACAGTAGTATGTCGGATGTTGAGCTGGCGTCTTTCCCATGTTCTTACTCGACAGCAGAAAACATGCTGACTCGAGCAAATGTGACTGAAGGCGATCGCGTGTTGATCTCTGGTGCATCAGGCGGTGTCGGCTCTGCGGCGATTCAATTGGCAAAAGCTCGTGGTGCACATGTGATTGCGATTACTAGTCCAAGTAAAAATCAACAGTTGCTAGAGCTAGGTGCCGATGAGGTCATTGCTCGCGATGCTGATTTAGTCGAAGTCTTGGGTGAAAGCAGCGTTAACGTTGTGATCGATTTAGTCGCCGGTGACAAGTGGCCTGAATTCCTTGAAGCCTTAAAGCCACATGGTCGTTATGCCGTGTCTGGCGCAATTGGTGGTGCGATGGTTCAGCTTGATGTTCGTACTCTGTATCTAAAAGACCTGAGCTTTTTCGGTTGCACGGTGTTGGAGCCGCAAGTGTTCCAAAACTTAGTTAACCACATTGAAAAACAGCAGATTAAGCCGATTGTTGCGCAGTCTTTCCCGCTTGCTGATATCCATACAGCACAAGATGAATTTTTGAAGAAAAAGCACGTTGGTAAGATCGTATTGGAAGTCGCTGAGCGTTAGTTTAATTAGCTCATGTTTCCAATATATGAGAGAGCGAGCAAGTGCTATTAGCTCGCTATTTTTGTTTTAGGAGATGTATCATTTTGCTTTAACAGCTTGAAGAGTAATAGATTATATACAGCTAAAAAATTAATGATTCATTTATCATTGTATGGTTTATGAGTCACCTGTGCGATAATCACCGCCGTTATATATCCCGATTTATGTTGTATTCATCTAGGAGCCGTATTGATGTTCAAAAGGGTATTAAAGGCACTATTTTCCCCTTTCGCCTCCAAGCAAGGTAAGCAATTAACTTCCTCACAAAGTGCCTCTCAAAAAGTCGTCTCTGATCTGGGTTGCTCTCAAGCGCAAACGGCAGTTAAGCCTTCAATCTTTGTTCCGCCTTCGTCAAATCAACCATCATCATTAATCGTCGATAAATCGATGAGCCTTCATGATGGAGAATTTCTTGATTATCTGTTTGGAGAGTCATGTCTGCGAACGGAATCTGATCCATTTAGCGACTTTGTGGCCAGCCAAGTTGAACGTTTAATTCGTTCTCCTAAAGCGCTTCTCAATGAATTGCCTGTGATGCCTGCTTCTGTCACGACATTAATGGGTGAACTACAGAGCGATGAGTTTGATGTTGATGCCCTGCTAAAGGTGATTGAGCGAGAGCCGAGCATGGCAGCTGATGTGATTAAATTAGCGAACAGCGTATACTACAAACGCAGTGAAAAACAGGTAACCGATCTAAAAACCGCATTCTTAAATATGGGTTCTCAAGGCTTGGTGGAGGGTGTGGTTAATTCTTACATGAAGAACTTAACCCCGGGCAACAATATTTATTGGCGCCACTTCGGTGAGAAAATTTGGAATCACAGCATCCAAACGGCTTCTTTTTCAAAGGAGTTAATGAAAGAGTCGCCATCTCAAGAAGACCAGGCTAGCGCCTATTTTATTGGGCTGATCCGTAACCTAGGTAAGATGATCATTTTCCAAATGATGGTGGAGGCCTTCAAACATGTTGACCCTTCTGTGCCACCTAACTCATTGGCGTTGAAGCGTTTGATCAACAGTTACTCTATTCGCCTCACCTATACCATTGCTAAGTTCTGGGAGTTGCCGGAGTCGGTATTGACAGCTATTGGCTATCAAGAGTCGAGCCGCTACGCATGCACACCGCTTGGCCAAGCCGTGTTTGAGGCTAACTCGTTGAGTGAGCTGACGTATTTATTGGATGCTCAGGCGATAGATATCGAGCAATTTAAGAGCCGATGTAAGGAGATACTGACGTCACCTGCCGCCTACAAGGTGGCCAACCGCATCTATAAAGAGTCTATGGTTGCGTTGGCTGGATAAGCCATTGGCGTTGTTGTGTTGACTGTGGTTGCTGATTTATAGCAGTTATTTGTGAATGGTCTTACGAATGAGTAAGACCATTTTTTTATTGAAGCCGCTTTGATGTGCGCGAATTTGATTTAAGGGATTTCAGACAGTTCTTGCTTTAAGTCATCAATTTTACGCTGCTCTTTTTCTATCTTGCGCTGATACTTTTTAATTTTGTCCGACCTGTTGCCTTGTTTGGCCTCTTCTAAGTCGGCTTGGTATTCAGCCAAATCATCCTCATTGGATTCGATTTTTGCACGAAGGTCGTCTTTCAAACCTTCGTTGGTGCAGTTTTCTTTTGCCGCTTTTAATGCCGTTGTGAGTCGGTCGACTTTGTATTGATTGTCGTATTGCTTAGCTTGTTCGATTTGATACTCGATCTCACAAAACTTTTTCTCACAGCCAGTAAGTGAGTTGCAGGTCGTGCTTGCCATACTGCTAAAAGAAAATGCACTGAGGAGCAGTATTGAGCCTTTTAGGTGTCGATTCATGATTTACCTTCTACTGGTTCTTTGGTTTGAGCCTAGTTTCATCGCAACTTAACACCCGCACGCATTGCTTATGGCAGAAGAGTGTTAAAGGTAAGTCTATGTGTAGAATGACTTATCTCTATTAAAGATAGAATCAAATATGGCTAACCCACAACTTATCGAGGTCACACCAACCGAATCCATTTACTCGTGCTCCGCGTATTTTTTCAGATACCTCAAGATTGAATGCCTCTTGCTTAAGCTCAACCACTACTTCAGTCTTGTATAGCCAGCATTTGAGTTTCAAGAGCGTTTCGGCGGCTTGTTCAAAGTCTGGTTCGCACTGAATTGAGGTTAAAGCCTGTTCGATGGTTGCGAGCATTTCAACGGGTAGTGACAGATCTTCGAAAGGGAAACGGGTGAAGAAGCCTAACCAAGAAGAGAATGAGTGGTTTTCATCGATAATGCTGCATAAAGCAGCGTCTCTTATTGTTGAAAAATCCCCATACTCGACGTTGAGTTTAGTTTCACCAGGCGCTGAAGATTGCTTGAAAAAAGCTTGGCATTCCGAGGTGTCTTCGACGGTGAATGTTCGATTGGGTGAAGACAACCCTGGGTTTTGAATTTGGAAAAAAGTAGAACCATGACTCTGAGCATGTCCACAGCCGTATTCGCCAACTTTGAGTGTCTTTTCAGGCATTTTTACGCACACCTGATTTTGAGCACACGCTTTACTCTCTGCCCACTCTGGGTAAACCCATAATTCGACTCGATTTAGGATCGGAACCTGATTTGAATACGCATCATTGCGGTTCAGTCTTAGCATCTTGTTTGAGAAGATCGCCAATGAGAATGGGCCGGAACCGACCAGCCTCTCGACAGAATTAGGTTCAAAAATCGATGCTTCGGCTCTAGCAAGCAAGCGGGGCAGATGCCAATCCGTCTTGCTGAGTTTTATTGTGATGATATTGCCTGAAGACGCAGAGACTTCAGTAATATGCTGATAGCAGCGATACCATAACTTGTTTGAAGAGAGCAAACTCAGACAGTGTGCTATGTCTTGAGCTTCCATTGTTCGGCCGTTGTGGAATTGCACACCATTACGAATTTGGAAACGCCAGATCGTTGCATCTTCATTGGGTTGCCAATGATAAGCCAAGTCGCCACATAATTTACCTTGTTGTACAGAGGTGAGACGCTGGCAAATCTGCATTACTAAGAAACGCTCGGTGCGTCTCAGTACACGCTGAGGGTGAAGCGCTTCTAATTCACGGTGGAAGGGTATGTACGCGACGCTCTGCGCCGATTGATTCGTGCTGTTTAGAAAGGCTTGCAGCTCTGTACCAGCATTGCGTCCATTATAACTTAAGGTGCTGAAGACCTGCTCGATATTGCCGGAATCTGCTTGGCTTTTTGCGTATTGGTAGCACGCTTCCATCGGTTCAATCAGACACGTGAGTTGTGCCTTTTTATTGCGCCCTGAACTGGCTTGCCACTCAATCCAGCCTTGCGCTGTCATTGCTTTGAGTAGAGTTTGAACGTGACGCTCACTCACATGTAGAAGCGTTGCGATTTGACTGACTTGGCAGCGTGATGCTCCAGGCCCAAAAGCCTGAAATATCTTTTCGTACAGTTCAAGCTTGCGCTTTAGGTTGCCCAATTCGAATTCCTAAATGTTAGGTTGAGTTAAGTGTTGGTAGCCTGCATCAGCGAGCGCTTTTTCCATGGTTTCAAGAACCTGTGCACTTATCTTTGAGCTTAGGATATCAGACTCAAGTTTTCCTTCTAATACAAGTTGCGAGAAGTGCTCGATTTGATACTCGAACCCATTACCTTGGACGGGGTGCTCGATGGTGAAGGTTTCTTGTTTGTACTCCACCGTTATATGGGCTGGGTTCCACCACTTCTCTTTAATCGTAATGGCGATATCTGGGCCCGTTAATCGCGCTGCGCGTGGCAGGTTTCTTACCGTCGAAGCCGATATAGCCGCGTTGATCTCTCCGGAGAACTGGAAGCACGAATCGGTATCTACATTTGAACCTTCATAGAGGCTCGACATTTCGACTTGAGGTATAGAAGGCGTAATCCCAAGAGTGCGACATAAATCGTAGAAGAACCACAGACCATACACTCCAACATCAAGTGTTGCCCCGCCGGCTAAATCCGGGTTGAAGATAAACAGGTTAGGATCGTAGTCGTGCTCGTTGCCAAAGCTGGCTTCTATCGAATCAAGCTTAATCTGGTTGCTGGTTAAAAATGCTGTAAGCTCGCGATAAGCTGGGAACACGATGGTCTTCATCGCTTCTAGCAACATTACGCCATTTTGCTCTGCCAGAGCTTTCATTTCTAACCAATCACCAAGGTTGGTAAAGGCTGGTTTCTCTACCAATACGTGCTTGTTATGGCTGAGAAATAGCTTGGCTAGAGGTTTGTGATAAGGGTGAACCGTGGCAATGTACACCGCTTCAACATCGGGATCTTGAGCCATGGCTTCATAAGATCCATAAGCTTTATCGCAATCAAACTTATTAGCAAACAGAGCCGCTCTTGATTGGTCACGTGCTGACACCGCGTAGAGTTCGCCAAATGAGCAGTGCTCTGTTAGCGCTGTTGCTAATCTATTCGCGATATTACCGAGCCCTGCGATACCCCATTTAATCTTACGTTGCGTGTCACTCATCACTTACTCCAATCGTTGTTTTGTCTCAGTGTACTTAGGGGCGTCACAAACAAATAGAGAACAGATCTTTCAATCTGTTCTCTATTTTTGTAATTCTAATCGAAAGGGCGGTTTTAGCTTTGTGTGGAGCGCTTCCAATCCGCTAGAGCTTGAATGTGCTTTGGTCCAATACCGCAGCAACCACCAACAATATTGGCACCAAGTTCGTGCCAGCGTTTTGCGTAAGCTAAGTAACCTTGGCCATCTAACTCGCGCATCTCTTGAAGCATGTCATTCGCTTCATGTTCGCTGCTGATCGGCGCAAAGTTATTCGCATAGACACCGATTTCTAGATCTTGGCCTAACTCATCCATAACCTGTTTGGTATCGATAATCGCTTGATCCATCACTTCCGGTACTGAACAGTTAAACATGATGCCTGTCGCGTTAGACTGACAAACCAGTTTGACGGCTTCTTTTACGCTCTCACCAGAACGAATAGACGCAGAGTCGCCTTTGGTATCTTCTAAGCTAAAGGCGTAGTAACACGGTTTCGTTGATTGCTTGAGTACCCCATGAATGGATTCAAACTCTTGCACGCTGCATAGGGTTTCTACCAACCACAGATCGATATTTGGTTCTTGTGCATCGTAGAGGGTTTGAATGATAGATGCCGCTTGTTCGACTTTGAATAAGTCAGGTCGGTAGCTACCAAATGGTGGTGGAATAGAGCCTGCCACTTTGACCGCTTGAGGCGCTTGGTCAGCAACTGCTCTAGCTAATTCGCCAGACAGCGCTGCTAGCACGAATCCTCTTTGCGCGAACAGTTCTTCACCCAAATGAAAAGGCACACACGCATAGCTGTTGGTAATTATGATTTCAGCGCCTGCATCGACAAAGTTTTGGTGCGCTTGGCTAACAAAATCCGGAGCTTCAATCAGCGCTTGAGCGCTCCAAAGAGGCTGCGAGAAGGGTGCGCCAATTTCTTTGAGTTCTCGGCCCATGCCGCCATCAAGTATGGTGAGTGTTTTCATATTCAATACTATCTAAAACAATTGCTGAAGTTCTGCCGTCACCATATCAGACAACCTTGCTTGACTAAAGCTGTCCAAGCACGAGGTTTTTAACTAAGCCGATACTGCATAGATAGGAATAATAAAATTTTGTACCTCTGGCGCTATGTTGTATTAGATTTGGGGGATATATTATTAATCTAGGGCTAGTGATTAATTCGAACTCACAAGTTGTAGAGGAAAGTGCATTGAAGTTAACGAATAAGCTCGTGCGTTACCCGCACATTGATGTTGATCGTGCGTTTGAAAAAGAAGATGAGCTACTGCAGCAAATACAGAATGGTGAGATTGGACAAGCCTTAATGTTGTGGCAAGCCAAAACGCCGACACTTGTTTTGCCTGCAGGTAAAAAGTGGCCAGTGACGTTGGAATCTAGAAAGCAGCTTGAGGCTCAAGGTTGGCAACTCTCTTCGCGTAAAACGGGTGGTGCTCCCGTTCCCCAGCTACCGGGCGTGATTAACTTGTCGCACATTTATCATTGGCCGAGCGATGAAGCGTACAATATTCAAAAAGCTTATCTGCATTTATGTGATGTTTTAACTCAATTTTTTAAAGGGTTAGGCGTTGATGTCGATGTGCACGCAACTCCAGGTTCTTATTGCGATGGCGATTACAACCTCAACATCAGCAAGCAAAAAATAGTAGGGACGGCTCAACGTGTTTTGCTCAAGCGAGGGGGCGGTCAAATCGTACTTTCGCAAGCCTGTATTTTGTTAGACGCTGATTTAGAGCACATCGTTGCACCCGTAAATTTTTACAATCAGATTTGCGGCAATCCAACCGTTGTAGAGCCGCACGTTCATACTCTGCTGTCTGAGCATGTGACGCCCATACCCAACGTAGACTCACTGTTTCAGCAATTGAGCCAAGTTTTTATTAAGTATGCGTAGTGCTATGTGTCTGCCGGAATCAATGGGGGGGCGGCGGATAACTTTTCTTGCAACAGTCGCTCGATCACTTCCACCAGTTTACGGTTTTTAGTGGGATCAAGAGCATCGTTGTGAGGGTCTTTGAATAACCCAGAATCATTGTCGAAGTATCTTCCTGAGGCATCGGCAAACTCATCGCTGAGCGCTGCCCGACAAAGGATGTCTGCGCCGATCGCAAGATCATTACCATCAACGCCATAAGCGTCTTTGACCAGCTTACTCCCCAAGAAAGAGGCAGGGTTTACTGGAATAACCGCGAGGCCATTAGTTGATGGGCTATTTGCTAAGGCATTCGCCAAATCAATCGACCACATCGTTAGTGCGAGTTTACTTTGTGCGTAAACGGGGCCATCTAACTCTCCTGCATTTGGGCTGATAAGAGCACTTAAATCTACGGGTGACTGAGCTGCTGAAGATAGGTTGACGATACGGCCGTTCGTATCAAAAAGAGGAAGCAGTTTTTGTGTTAGTAGATAAGGCGCAATGGTGTTAACCACAAAACGCACATCAAGATTATCTGGAGTTGTGACTTTCGACACCTTATACACGCCAGCGTTGTTGATGAGAACGTCGAGTCGCTGGTGGTTAGCCATTATCTGAGTTGCGAGCGCTTCGACTTCTGAGAGTGTTGATAGGTCTGCAACATAACTTTCAATGACTGCTGTCTTAGAAAGTCGAGATAGAGCTGCCGCAACTTTGTTGATCTTGGCAGGGTTTCGGCCATGAATCAGAATGTGGTGTCCCTGCTGAGCGAGCATTTTTGCGGTCTCTAAACCAATGCCATCTGTGGCTCCTGTGATCAGAATTGTTTTCTGCATATCTTTCCCTTGATATCGATTCCGAAGCACTTTTATAACAAAGTTTAATTGCGCAAAGTTTCTAATACCTCACAGGATAGAGAGAAGGCATGTGTCCGTTATTGAGAAAATCTTAATTTATGATGTGTAAAGTTTTGAGAAGGGAGTAAGCCTCAACCGTCGAAATTGGTTGAGGCTTTGTCGTTAGTAGCCTGTGGCTATTTTAGCTTGGTCTGACGTTGTTATCGTTATATCGCTCCGGCTTGTGGTACTTAATAGCAAGTATTTAAAGTTACTATTAGAGCTATTCCCATCAAGAACTCGTTACGATGAATAAATGGTACACCCAACACATATAGCAAAAAATAAAGTAAGCTTTATTTAACGTATCACGAACAGTGATGTGTTTTAGTTGTATTAAGGTATCGGTTCAGAATGAAACCTTGTCGTATGTTGAATACGGCCACAAGCGAACATGGAGAGCAGCTGTGAGTGATGTTGAAAAGCTAGACCTGAATCTACTGAGCGTGTTTTTAGAGGTATATCGATTGAAGTCGATCACCTTAGCTGCTGAATCTCTTGGCATGACTCAACCGGGAGTGAGTGGTGCGCTGAAGCGACTGCAATCCCAACTTGATACTGACCTTTTCATTCGTGAAGGGCGGGGTATCTCGCCGACCAATGCGGCGGTACAACTGGCAAGTCGCATAGAACCAGCTCTAGATGGAATTACGAGTGCGGTGAGCACGTTAAAGCAGTTCGACAATCAGCAGCATCATGTGTTTCGAATTTTGGTTAACGAAATCGGCCTCAACAAACTTCAGCCTCTCGTTGAACGGGATAAGACCTTAGGCAATATCTCAATCGAATTTAACATGGTGCCGAACAACGAAGAGGAGTTGCTTCAAAGCTTGAGCATGCAGCAAGCGGATCTCGCGATCGATATTCATTACCCGCAAGTGAATGGCTATATGACAAAGCCAGTAATCGAAGATGAGCTAGTGCTTATAGCTCGAAAAGGTCACCCTAGAATCAATGGCTCGGTAACACAAGAGCAGTATTATGACGAAAAACACATTACGTTTCGGATGCGTCGAACTCGCCTATACACGGCAGAATACTTCACTAAAACGCCACTCAAGCAAAGGAAAGTGAGTGCAGAGTGTGATTCGATCATGACCATGTGTGTATTGGTAGCGGGATCGGATTGCGTAGGCAGTACGTCACGTGATTTTGCTAATCAATTTGCGGAGACCTTCCAGCTACAAGTATTGGAACAACCATTCGAAATTGTTCCGATGCAGCAATACATGATCTGGCATAAAAGAACCGACTTGAATTCTGCCCATCAGTGGTTAAGAGATAAGGTTCAGCAATACATGAAGAAGTCTGAAAACAGCTGAATCTGAAGATAGAACTATAAAAACGGCCTCTAAAATGAGGCCGCTTTTGTTCTTGATTGTTCCACTTTTATTGAGAATCAAAGTGAAATTATGCCGAACTTAGCTTGCTCGTTGGCGACGTTTTTGGCGTGCATTTTTGAACATCTGCGTTGGAGATAAACCGGTCACCAGCATGGTACCAGTGATAACCAAGATAGAGCCAACCACAGTATTAATGCCAATAGCTTCACCTAAGAACAAGTTACCCCAAAGGATGCCAAAAACGGGAATTAGAAAGGTAACTGAAAGCGCTGAAGGCGCACCAAGCTCATTGATGAGATTGAAATAAAGCAGGTACGCTAACCCGGTACATACTGCACCTAATAAGATGACCGATGTGGTAATCGTGAGATCGGGTGCTTCTCGCATTGGCATGAAAAACACAAAGGGCAATACGATTAACACTGCTGCCCACATGCTGCCGTGGGCATTGTTGAAGGCTTCAACCTTAGGTGCTGTTTTGGTGTAGTTAGACGCGATACCGTAGCTAAATGCGGCCATCACGGCTGCAAAGATTGGAAGAATGGCTTCTTGGCCAATATTGAATGCATCCCAACCAACCAACACGCTAACCCCAGTAACACCAATACCTAGCCCAAGTAATACCTTGCTCTCAAGTGCAGTTTTGGTCCAAATCGCTCCAATGATTGCCGCCCATATCGGTGCTGTGGAGTTCAAAATCGCGAGGGTTGAAGCATTCAGTGTTTGAGCGGCATAAGCGAAACACAAAAAAGGAAGTGCGGTGTTAAACAAACCGAGAATGAAAAAGTGTTTCGAATGAGCATTAAATGAGAGCTTTCTCTTTAGATAAAAAGAAACCAAAAGTAGGGTGATTGCCGCACAAAAAACTCGCGCTTCAATTAGGACCGCAGGGCCTAAAGGATTCGCTGCAATTCTCATGAAAAGGAACGAGCCTCCCCATATAGCAGCTAGCATGATCAGTTTAAAATAGCTCACAGTTTGAATCTCGATTGTGTAAAACACCGACTATGGAGCAAAGCTATCTATTACACAAATTGATATGCCAATATTGCGCAGCGACTGGGTGAAATATCACCAAATAAATAGGAAGGTATTTGACGTTTTCTGTTCTGTTTATTGCGCCTTATTTGCGGAGTAACCTAATGCTAAATATCCACATTAGGTGCTAGAAATGAAGATTGAACATATCGCGATTTGGACCAAACAACTCGAAGTACTGAAACGATTTTATGAAGATTACTTCGGTGCGACGTCTAACCAGAAATACCATAATCCAACTAAAGGCTTTTCTTCTTACTTCTTATCTTTTGATACCGGTAGTCGCTTGGAACTGATGGAGATGGACTCGGTTCCTGAATCGAAAGATGACATCTATGATCAGTTCACTGGCTTTGTTCATATGGCGATTTCGTTGGGGTCAGAACAAGCCGTCGATGAACTGACCCACTGCTTAGTCGAAGATGGTTATGAACGTTTAGACGGTCCAAGAAGAACGGGCGATGGATATTATGAGAGCTGTGTCCTCGATCCTGATGGTAATCGCTTGGAACTTACCGTTTAATGTAAGGACTTGATTGAATGACTTACGGATTTGAGGGGGAATGATGAAGCGCATTTTGGCTTTTGTTTTTAGTCTGAGTTTGGTGGGATGTGCGTCTTCGGAGTTAGCGCAGGTTGATGCACCAGAGACGACAATCGAACCATCTCAACCGATTGGCTACCTTGGCTTCAAAGATCATCAAGACTGGGCTATAAAATTCAATGATTGTACGGTTTATGATCTAACCGGAGCTCAACCATATCAATGGTTTGACCGCACTTCTGCGTCTGTAAGTTGTTATACCTTTAAACCAAGCGATGCTATTGCACCTTTGCCTGTTTATTCGAATGCAAGTTTCGAAAGCGATCAGTTTACCTCGATTGAGCGCTTTCAAGAGTTACAGGTGTCGGATTCTGGCTGGGGCCGTTTTCCTATTGTCTATGATAAAAACGGCACCAATTGGCTAAGGGTTAAAGAAGGTTGGATTCATCTTACGCTCGCCGACCAGACACTCGTCCAGTTCTATCCGGGAACTCAAGATCAGTCTGCTAAATCACAACATGATCAGTATTTTGAGCAGCATTGATTGCCGAGCTTTGAAACAGTGTTACGAAGGCGAGATGACTAAATAAAAAATCAGAGATACATCAGTCATTGTGTGAAAATTATATTATCTATTGTGTGGAGGGGGAGAGCGGAACGCTCCCCTCTATTTTTTGCTATCTTTCCCTGATGATTCCTCTCCTCCAAAAAT